>PWPR01000104.1 GCA_003557085.1 Clostridia bacterium
GCTTCACTATTCAATTCTCAATGTTCTTGCTTCCTTGTCGCCCTCTTTGCGACGACTTTTCAATAATACCATCCGTCTATCTCTAAGTCAAGGCTTATTTTCTTAATTCTTGAATTTCTTATCTTGACTCTTTTTTTGCCACAGATTAGTATACCCCTTTGAGAGGGGTATTACTATTATGGTCCATATTTAATTATATGTCAAGAGTGAATCCTTGGTTGTTTGAAATTTAATATATTAATCAATTAAAGAGTTGTTAAATTACTTCTTTTGACCTTAGTTGCTCATAGATTAGATATGACCAAACATAATAACCTGCTTGTAACATATCTTCGTCATCAACTAAGAACATGTCTTTAAATGCAGTATCTCTCGCTTCTATAATTCTCTCAATAACTTTAGGGAAACATTCCATAGCTACTGAACAAAGGCTAGTTAACTCTTCTTCAATTGCTTTTACATCCTCAAGTTTAATCTCAGGTATAACACTTTTATAGCTTGTAACATTGCTCCCTTTATGGCTGGATCGCTTTACTAGCCTCATTTTTGACAATGTTTCCTCAGAGTTGCCAAATGGGAGCATAATTCCATTCTCATCCATACTTCTAATAGTTTTTATCATATTAGGGCGATTAAATATGTCATTATATACATAATCATTATATGATAATTTTCTCTGCCAGTAGATAAATATCTTATCTGTATCAAGAGAGAATGTTCTAGGAAATAATACATAACTAGAGTGTGGAGAGTCTACGAAAGTAACAGTTCCGCCACCTTCTTTTACAGTCAGTTTGGTCCAGATATATTGCCACTGATAACCAAGTATTACATGGCTGAGCAAGTTTGCGCCATATAGAGTCCAATTTTTATCAATTTTTTCTCTAATCTTACTTATGATTGGTGTTATTTTATGGGTTACCTCTTCAGAATAAGCTATAAGCCTTGCTGCTAACTTTAAAGTGTTCTCAGCATCTAAAATTGGGAGCTGAGGACATGTTTTGCCTTCATGATCTTGCACGAAAGTCTCAAATTTATCACTTACTTGTAAGGTTAAATCATTATATCGCAACCTAGCGTAATCTGCTAGTTCATCTTGGTTCATTGATGAGGTGAAAATGCAACTATATTTTTCCAGAAACTTATCTCTATTAACTACGTTCATCACGACACTAATTGACATTTTAATCCTCACCTTCTTCTGGGAAAATTAGTATTTCTGGTCTGATTGCTCCTGCTCTTATATGGGTAGTACCATTTACGGAGATAAACTTACCTTCATTTTCTCTTAAGAAGTCAAACTCTTCCCCCATTAAATCATCACTGCAAAAAGTATTAGTTAGGACTACACTAGTTTTTACTTCTTCATTCCCTGTTATACCAGGGATGAATCCTTCACCAGCATATTCTCTTAAAACACTCAAGTCGCATGATGCAGCTATTATTGCAGGTATGCCAATTTTTGCTGCTTTTAATAGAGCATCGTGTGAAATCTTCCCTTTAACTGCTAAAATATTATCTTTATAACGAGCTCCTATATCATCGTCTTTTAGATACTCCGTATCAATTGCTACTAGTCTACCAAAGCGCTCTCCACCTATACCATAGCTACCACTTAATTTATAAGCTTTAGACTTAATAGTAACAGACCAATAAGGTTTAGTATCTACTATCTCTCCTGCTAAAAAAGCATACAGCTTCCTACTAATTTCTCTACTTTTTATCCAAATTTTATGACTATCTATCTTGTATATTGACCCAAACATCTCACTAGCAACATATTTAAGCTCAAAGTCTTTTTCTTGCCACTGTTGTTGCGCTAATATTTGTCCGGGAACTACCTTTTGATTTCTGCGCACTATTATCGTCTTTGCGGCTTCTTCTTCACTTATCCCAAACTCTTTGGCTATATCATGCACCTCAAAAGGCTCTGGATTAAACTCTGTTAACCTTCTTAAGTACACTATACCTAAGGTCTTTGATACCATTCCAATTATGCCTGCTTCTGGGGCAACCATAATTTGTGGTTGATGCCACTTACTGTCAAATGCAAGTATTTGCCCTTTATCTACCAACTGTCCTACTTCAACCTGAACTACTTCACTCAATAATCTAGGAGAAATAGCTAGATGTTCGGAGACTCTTAGTCTTAATACTAAGCCAGGATAAAAATTCATTTCAGCGACTACATCGTCTGGCTTTACTCTCTGCCCCACCTCTGCCACTACATTACCAGCATAAGGTAACGTCCTAGTTTTTATTATTTCTTGAACGTTCACGAGCTTGCCTCCTTGCATTATCTATTTCTTCGCTACTAAAACAACCTGTAGATATCATCCACTCTTTAACTATATCTGGTGATATTCTTTGATCACATCCGAATCTCAGATCAAAAATCAATCCGGTTTCTCCTCCAGTAATTGGAGTTTCTACTGCCCGTCCATTACCATTTCCAAAGTCCATTCCTTCTTCTGGAATTATCTTTACATGACCTATTTGATTTCTAGAAATCGGCAATACTCTAATATTACCTCTAAATATATCAAATTGAATTTTCCTATTATTAATATGCCCTTCTATTCTTGCTGCTTTTTGACCAATCTTAACTGAACCTGTGCCACTGATTATTGTTCCTAATGGAACAAAACAGTCATCCACCAAGACTTGAAGAGCAACTTTTGGGTATCTCTGTGCTAAAACTCCCAAATGAGGCATCATAAAGACACTATCAACTGCCAGTCGAGTAACTCCTACTGGTCTAAAAGCATCAATCATCATCATAGCTGTTTGATTTCTCTTAGGCGCATGAGATAACACGCCACCTGAACCAATTAATAAACCCATTCGCATCATATCTACTAAAGTATCTGTATGATCCCAATCACTAATTGCCTCAGGTTCTTTAATCAAGCCAATAGACCCAGCTTTAGTATCCTTTGGCAACTCTCTTATTAGGCTTTTGTGATGATCTAATGATAGCCGTAAGGCTTCTCTGGCTATGGCTTGTTCTATCATTAAACCCATTTCATTAGCTGGTAGCTCAGTTGGATTAAGCATTTTGTCACCAATTATATTCTCAAGCACTATATCATCAATCTCAAAAGGTAGCCATTTCTTGATGTTTTCTAGACCAGAACTTTGCATAACATTTGCTATACTATAGCTCATCCCTAAATTTGCACTAACAGTTCTATTAAACTCATCATTAATTGATGAAAATATATCTGTTGTTGCTCCACCAATATCTACAGCTAAAATATCTACTTGCTCTTCTTTACTAAGCTCTGATATTATATGCCCAAAAGCTAGTGGCGTTGGCATAATAGGTGCACTTACTGCATTAGAAATTGTCGAATATCCAGGAGCTTGTTGCATAACATGACTTAAGAATAAGTCGTGAATTGCTTTTCTAGCGGGACCTAATTCTTCTTTATCTATTGTAGGCCTTAGGTTTTCAACTATATGCAAATTAAATTCATCTCTTAAGGTATCTTCAATGAGTTCTCTTGCTCTAATATTTCCTGCATATATAACGGGCAACTTTAGTTTATCCCCAAATCTTGGCAAAGGGTTAGCAGAATTTATAATGTCTGCAAACTCAGTAACAAAGTTTATGTCACCTTCATCAAAGCCACCAGTTAATAAAATCATATCTGGCCTTGCTCTTCTGACTATGTCAACTCTTTCATACAAAGATCTATTATCATCATTTGATATTACATCTATTAAAATAGCTCCTGCTCCTAGTGCTGCTTTTTGAGCACTTACCGCAGTTATCTTGCTAAACAAACCTATAACTAATACCTGCAGACCTCCCCCTGCAGAACTAGAAGAATAATATTCATGCTCAGAAGATATTAATTCTCCTTCATTTTCGCTTAAAAACTGTTTCTGAGCTTCTTTTCCTAACTTTTCTAAGGCATTTCTTACCCCAATTGCAACATCTTCATAAGGTGCTTCAACAGTTGTAGGAGCTTCTGCTCTTGCAGCTAAGCGGTAAAATCCACTCCTTTTTGTTAAATATAAAGCTTTTGTGGTTGTACTACCTATATCCGTAATTATAAATGAAGGCATCTTTATCACCTGTTTCTTTTCTAATTGTCTTTTAATTCTAACATATAATATGTAAGTATTAAATTTTTTACTCTTTAAGACTCTTCATGCCTCTTGTTATTATAAGGTTTTTTTTACTATTATGGAATAAGGATTTTTAATATATGCACAATATTTTATATCATTTTGAAGCATATCATCAATTCTAGTAGCTAACAGTTCATCTTTGACTAGTTCCTTAATGTTCTCAGGATTAATAAACATTATGTCTAAGACTTCTCTTGTTGTAGAAAATTCACCACTATGATATTCACAATTAAATCCTACAATAAGCTTCGTAGCATTTTGACCATCTATATCTTCAGCTTGAAGGTTAGAGTAAATTGCTCCTATGGAAATGTTTTTTATAATTGCACCAGTCTCTTCAAGAACTTCTCTCTTCAAAGCAGAAATAAGATCCTCATTGTCCTTTACATAGCCTCCAGGCATATCCCAGCCTCTTTTATAGTGATTTATCAGCAAAATCTTTTTTCCTTTTCTTATTAGTGCAATAACTGCTATTTTATGCATACTATATTCCTTTCAAAAAAACCCCTTTGAAGGGGGTTTTTTATTTTTTCCATGAACTTTTGAGTGGAACAATCTGATTAAACACTACTTTGTCATTTTTTTTGCTCTTTGGATCTATATAGTAATATGAGTCTCGGATAAACTGGAATCTATTATTGATATTAATATCTTTGTATGAAGCTTCAATCATAGCGCTTTCATAAATCTTAATAGAATCTTTATTTATTGCTTCTTCAAGATTATCACTATCTTCATAGCCTTCATTAAATAGATTGTCAAATGCATGCATTTCGATATTCTCTGCTGTATTTGCATCAACCCATTGAATAGTCCCTTTTGGTTTTCTACCTTTAAATCCAGAACCACTCTTTGTTTCTATATCATATGTGCAATGCAATTCTATAATCTTTCCATTTTTCTCATCTTTTATTACATCATTGCATTTAATGAAGTAAGCAAAGAAGAGTCTTACTTCCTCACCTGGGGATAGCCTTTTATACTTAGGAGGAGGATTTTCGCTAAAATCATCTCTATCTATATAAAGCTCTCTGCCAAAGGGCAGCTCTCTATTACCTAGCTCTGGATTTGTAACATTATTTGAACATTCTAAATACTCAGTTTTATCTTCAGGATAATTGGTTATAATTACTTTTAGAGGATTCTTTACAGCCATGATTCTGGGCGACTTTAGTTTAAGATCATCTCTAACAAAATGCTCTAGCATTGCAAAATCAACAACGCTATCAGCTTTTGCCACTCCAGCTGCTTCTATGAAATTAATTATAGCTTCTGGGGTATACCCTCTACGTCTCATCCCTGCTACAGTTACTAGTCTTGGGTCTGTCCAATCTTCAACTAATCCCATTTCTGTAAGCTTTTTAATTTTCCTTTTACTAGTAAGTGAATCAGACACAAAAATTCTAGCAAACTCGATTTGTCTTGGCTTATGAGCTAAGCCAGATTTCTCTACAAACCAATCATATAAAGGTCTATGATCTTCATACTCCTTAGAACAAAGAGAATGAGAAATTTTTTCTAGAGCATCTGATAATGGGTGCGAGTAATCATACATTGGGTATATGCACCATGTCTTACCTGTTCTTATGTGAGGTGTGTAGCTAATTCTATACATAATAGGGTCTCTCATATTAATGTTTGGACTTTGCATATCAATCTTAGCTCTTAGTACACATTCTCCCTCTTCAAACTCCCCGTTTTTCATTTTTTCAAATAATTCTAAATTTTCTTTTACACGTCTTTCTCTATAGGGACTATTCTTGCCAGGCTCAGTCAATGTTCCCCTATACTCTCTTACTTCATCTTTTGATAAATGGCATACATAGGCATAGCCATTTTTTACCATTTGCACAGCTATATCATATAGCTGTTGAAAATAATCGGAGCAAAAAAACAATCTATCTTCCCAATCATAGCCAAGCCATTTTATGTCCTCTTGAATAGATTGAACAAAGGCATGGTCTTCTGTCTCAGGATTTGTATCATCAAATCTCAAATTGCATTTGCCACCATATTTCTCTGCAATACCAAAGTCTATATTAATTGCTTTTATATGTCCCAAATGCAAAAAACCATTAGGTTCTGGTGGAAAACGAGTATGGACTTTGTCATATATTCCATTCTCTAAGTCTTCATTTATGAGTCTCTCTATAAAGTTAGAGGACTCTATGTTATTAGGCTTAGTCATATTATTCACTACCCTCTCTTGATTTGTCCTTCATTTTATCATATAAATTATATATAAAAAAGATGTTTTAGATAGGAGACATGTAATTGAAAGAAATTAAAATTACTAAACCCACAATAGACAACCACTCCCTAATTGTATTAGATTTGCTGCCTATAATTGATGAAGAAAACTACAGCCTAGTAAAATTTGAATCCTTTGAACATAATGACTTGTCTTTGAAACACCTAAAAATCAATATCTCAAAATTTGAAAATGTCTCCTTAGATAGTTGCAATTTTTATCGAAGCGAGTTTGTTAATACAAAATTTATCAATTGTGAGTTTATTAATTGTATTTTTGATACAGCAATATTTGATAAAACTGAATTTGTCAATTGCAAGTTGATAGGTTGCCAATTCCCTGACTCATCATTTATGGATGTGCTATTTAAAAATAGCAATGCTTCCTATTTAACTGCTAGGTTCTCTAAGCTAAAAAATACAATCTTTGAAGATGTTAATCTTAATTCTGCAGATTTTACTAATTCAAGTTTTAACTCAGTTTTATTTGACCAGTGCACTTTATTGGCTGCTACTTTTTTGAACAGTAAGTATGATAATACAGATATTCAAACATCAACAATAGACAACTGCGTGTTCTCTCCTGAGCACCTAAATGGACTTATTATTTCCATTAATCAAACTTACTACTTTGCTAGGCTCTTAAACCTAACTATTATCTAAATCCTGATATACCTGAGCATGCCCAAAAACAGCTGGTGCTCCTCCTGTATGGACAATGCATGTTCTCTCATCTTTTTTTATAATACCTTGAGCCACTAAACCTTTGAGGCCAGTAAAAGTTTTAGCATTATAGACATGATCTAAAACAATGCCCTCATACTGAGCCATCTCTTTAATAGTTTCTAGCGATTCCTTAGTAGTGATACCCCACCCTTGTCCCATATATTCATCATATACAAACGTGTTATAGATGTTTACTAAGTCACTCTCACTAAAAACTCTTTGCTTAGTGCCCTCTCTAGCTTCTAAAAGGGCTATTTTCTCGCTAAGTATCTCAATTAATTCTTCTTTTTCATACTCAGCACTGATAACATGAATCTTAAATTTTTTTGCTAAAGAGTCATTTGCGTAAATAAACCCACTTGCGGTAATACCCATAGCTCCAACTATAATAAGGTGCTCAGCGTCTGGTAATTGCTCATTTATTTCTATTAGGCAGTTTGTATAACCAAGCAACCCAATTGGCTCATTATTTATACAGTAAGGAGTTTCTCCACTAGCTTGCAACTCTGCCATTATCTTAAGCACATAAGCATCTCGCTCTATTTCTTTAACATTCCCTATAAATATCTGCTCAGCTCCAAACATTTTGTTTAAAAGCATATTGCCAATATAGCTCTCAGGTTTTTCACAATTGTGCACAGCAATACAATCAAGACCCAATTTAGCACAAGCCGCTGCAGTTAATCTAACTAAGTTAGATTGCTCACCACCTGCAACTATCACCTTAGTGACTTTCCTCTCAATAGCTTCTCCCAGCCAATACTCTAGCTTTCTAAGCTTATTGCCACCTAAACCTGTTAGTGAAATATCATCTCTCTTAACATATAAGTTTTCATGGTTTATTAATTTTCCAAACCTAGTAAGCTTATGAACTGGTGTAGGCCAAGCTTCCAAACTTACCCTTGTATCATTATTCATTTTCACACTCCACTATCTTTTTTACACTTAAAGTTAGTCCGTCACCTATTGGCAATAATGTACTCATCAAATCATCCCTTGAGAATACTAAGCTGTTATAGTCTCTTATTGCCTTTCTTATACTTTTATATGGATTTGTTAAATCAAGCAAAGTATCGTCTGCAATTATAACCCCACTACAATTAAGCTTATCAAGCAAAGCATCCAACATTTTGACATACATACCCTTTTGTCCATCTTGAAAAATTACATCATAATTATACTTTAGAAAAGGAATCACCTCTAAAGCATCCGCACATATTAGATCAACATGTTCTTTAAGTCCTGCTCTTTCAATATTTCTTTTTGCCCGCCAAAATAAATCTTCATTTATTTCTATTGAAACTACTTTTCCGTCATTTTCTTTTACACTATGCGCCAATACAATTGTTGAATATCCTAAACATGTACCGATCTCTAATACATACTTAGCTTTTTTTGCTTTTATTATGTTGTTTAGAAAAATAGCTGTTTCTTCTTCAATATGAGGCAAAGCATAGCTTATTAAATCATATTGCTTGGATACTTCATTTAATATTTCTTTAATATCTTCCAACATGATTCCACCTTAATTTTCATATCTTTCTAGTTTTCTGATGAATCCATTTAAATAGTCACTTCGATTAATTCTTATCCTAGAAAGTGTTAAGAGATTTTCTTCTGCTTTAGCAATGCCATAATTAGTGGTAACACTAATGGTCAAAGTAGAATTTTCTAGAACTTCTAAAACTTCTAGGTCATACCTACCTGCAGGATAACAGAAGCTGACGATTTCAACTCCTAAATTTTCTTCAAAAACTTTTGTAGTGTAATTAATCTCCCTATCAAGCTGGGCATGATTCGCTCTTGTTAAGTCCATATGAGTTTTACTATGGTTGCCAACTTCCCAGCCAGCATCTATAAACTCTAGTAGATGCTCCCATGTTACGCTATTTACATTACCAACTTTATTTAGATATGGAAATATTACACCGATATGTCCTCGCTCATTCATTATAGGGAAAGCAGTAGTGTAATTATCAAGGTAACCATCGTCAAAAGTAAGAACAATTGGCTTAAGTGGTAAAGGCTCATTATCAATCCAATGCAGATACAAGTCTTTTAGCGTAATTGTTGTATATCCTTGCTCAACTAAGTAACCCATTTGTTCTTTGAATGATTCTGGGCTTACCGACAGTTCTGACCATGGTCCGCCCGAGTTAGATATACTATGATACATTAATATCGGTACTTGACTGATAAAAAGTTGCTTTGCACCTTTTATCTCAATATTCAAAACTGTTTCTGGTAGCTCTAGTGCCATTGGTGATGGCACACTAAAGTAATATATGGCTAATATTACTACTACTATTGCTATTAGTTTCTTCATAGTTTACAGCTCCGAATCTACTAAAGCAAAGTCTACTCTCCTTGTTTTAACGTCAGCACCAATTACCTTGATCTGCACTTTATCCCCTAAACGATAGATATTACCTCTTCTTTCTCCGATAAAACGGTAGTTCTCTTTTTCGTAATGATAATAATCATCGTGAAGTGAACTTACATGCACAAATCCTTCAACAGTGTTTTCTAACTCTACAAAGAATCCTGAAGGAATAACTCCTGAAATAATGCCATTATATTCATTTGATACATTGCTTGACATATACTCAACTTTAAGTAAATCAATTATGCTTCGCTGTGCTTCATCAGCAACACGCTCTCTTGCAGAAGCCTTATTTGCTGCTATAGCCACAAACTCTTTAAGTTCTTCTTCTAACTTAGTTCCTGTTTTAAGTTTACCATTTAAAAAGTCTTTTATGATTCTATGAATGACAAGGTCAGGGTATCTTCTTATTGGTGAAGTAAAATGAGTGTAATAATCTGCTGCTAATCCAAAATGCCCGTTACATGTGTCTGAATAGACAGCTCTTTGCATTGATCTCAAAATTACTGTGTTAATAAGATTTTCTTCTTGCCTTCCCTCAGCATCTTTTATAGCTTTTTGAAACTCTTTGGGGTGAACATCACTATCCTTTATGCCTTTTAAATATATATCAAAATTTGTTAGAAACTGCGTCAAGTCAGACAACTTCTCTTCTATAGGTTCATCGTGTACTCTATATATGAAAGGTATGTTTAACCAATAGAAATGTTCTGCTATTGTTTCATTTGCTAATAACATTAGCTCTTCTATAATCCCATCACTAAATGTGCGCCTTCTTGGCCTGATTTCAATAGGCCTACCACTAATCTGATCTATTTCAATCTTAGATTCAGCAAAATCAAAATCTATACTACCTCTTTTCATTCTCTTCTCTCTTAAGATCTTTGCTAAGCTAGCTGCTGCTTCAAGAGCTTCTACACAATCAGCATACTCTTTCCTTAAGTCTTTATCTTTGTCTACTACTATTTCATTAACTAGTTCATATGTCAGCCTTCTATTACTATTTATGATTGACTCTGTAATCGTGCTGTCTAGAATTTTTCCATCCTCATCAATGTTCATGATTATCGACACAGTTAATCTATCGACATCAGGATGTAAACTACAAACCCCATTTGAGAGCTCCTGTGGAAGCATAGGTAACACTCTATCAGGAAAATATACACTTGTACCTCTTTCAAAAGCCTCTTTATCTATTAGAGAATCCTTCTTTACATAATGTCCAACATCAGCTATGTGAATACCTACATCATACCCTGATGCAGTTTTTGAAATAGTTATAGCGTCATCTAAATCTTTTGCATCAGCTCCATCAATAGTAAAAGTAAGCTTGCCTCTTAAGTCTAATCTTCCCTCAGCATCGATTGGTTTTCTTGCTTCCTTTATGGCTTCTTTAATTACTTCCTTTGGAAAATCAATACTGAGTTTATACTCATGGATAACTGACAAAGTATCAACACCAGGCTCTCCATCTTTACCTAAGACCTTTTTCACTTTTGCCTCTGGAGATCTTTGATCTTTAGGCCAAGCTATAATTTCTGCGACTACTTTGTCTCCACCTCTTGCTCCTTTGAAGTTCTTCTTAATAATATAAAAATCAGTACCAATTCTTTGATTATCAGGAACTATAAAGCCATATTCTTTGTTCACTATATCTAGTCTTCCAACTATTTCTGATCTTGCCCTCTCTATAATTCTAATTATTTCTCCTTCTTTATTCTTAGAAATATGAGAGCTTGGAATAAGCCTAGCTATAACCTTATCTCCATGCATTGCACCATTTAAATTCTCTGGGGCAATAAAAGTGTCCTCTTTATGTTTTTCGCTTATGAGAAATGCAAAACCAGCTCTATTACCTTGCAAGCGGCCTACTATTAGATTCATCTTATGAGGCAAACCGTATCTTTTGTATCTTGTCTTGATTACCTCACCTTGATTAACTAAGTCTTGTAGCATCTCATGCAAGCAATCTTTCTCTTCCTCTTTAATATTTAACTCTTGTGCTAACTCATTAAACCTCAGCGGTCTATAAGCCTTCTCTTCCATAAACTTCAATATCTCTTTTTTATTCATTTTGTACCTCCTAATTAGTATAAGAAAGCGGAGGACTTACCCTCCGCACTATAACCCTAGTTCTTCTGAAACTTCAAGCATAGCTTCATAGCTTAACTTAACAAAATCTTCTAAATCTAAATCAAACTCACTACACGATTTAATTTGGTCCCTATCTGCTCCTCTTGCAAAAGCAGTCTCATCAAATCTCCTAAGAATAAAGTCAGGGTCAATTGCTTCAAGCTTTTTTGCTGGATTTATTAAAGCTGCTGCAACAATTAATCCACTTAAAGGGTCCGCTGCATATAAGACTTTATCTAACAAAGACTCTCTTGGTAGACCATGTACTTCATTATGTACTCTTACAGCATAAACTATATCATCAGGCAAGCCAGCCTCTTCTAACATATCAGCGCCAATCATACTATGCTTTTGCGGATCTTTAGCTGTTAAATCATAGTCTATATCGTGCAATAGTCCAGCTAATGCCCATTTTTCCTGATCTTGGCCAAACTCCTCAGCCAACTTTTTACATATAGCCTCTACTGCAAACATATGCTTTTGTAAGTTCTTATTCTTAACATTTTTCTTTACCATTGCTAAAGCTTCTTTTCTTTCCATTACATCTCTCTCCTTTTTATTATCTAATGTTAAATATTTCAGCTATTGCTTTTCCAACACCACTATCCTCAGCCTTTTCTGTTACATAATCTGCTATTGCTACAATATCAGGGTGAGCATTGCCTACTGCTATACCTAGACCAGCCCACTCGATCATTTCTTTATCATTCAAATTGTCTCCAATTGCTATTATATCACTTTGAGGAATATTATAAAGTTTACTTAAATATTCTAAGGCAAATGCTTTATTAGCTTTCTTTGGATAAAACTCTAAGTAATGTGTTCCATTGACTCCTACTGTCTTGAGGACTTGGACCTCATTTGGAACACTATCTATAACAAAATTATATGCTTTATCCACCTCTTCTTGGAAACCAAAAGTTTTAATACACATTGGAGAGAAACTAATGTCAGTGGCATCATTGACCTTAACTAACTCATCTTTTTCTCCTTGTAAGTACATCTGTATTCTAGGATGCAGTGACTCATTCTTATAATATACATTTGGTTTTCCTAAACCACCTCTATATGCAAAAACTGGAACTCCGAGATTCGCTATATTATCAAACAACCTATCAGCATAGTTTTTCTCAAGTGTTATAGACTTTATTAATTTAGACCTTTTACTATCTACTATTAAGCCACCATTAAAACATGCATAGGGGGCATCTATCTCTAATTGCTGAGCCACTTTTAACATACTAAAGTATCTTCGACCTGTTACAATGGCAATTATTATCCCCAAATCTTTTACTTGTTTAAGCTTTTCTAAATTGTACTTACTTACCTTCTCTTGCTTATCTAATAATGTACCATCTAAATCTATTGCTAATAATTTGTATTTCATCTTAAAACCTCCTTGCTTTAACTCAGTTTACAGCATTAAGCAATATAAATAAATAAAAAAAATAGAGTATGAAATCAAAAAAGCTGCTTACTTATAAGTAAACAGCTAATTTCTATATAATTACATAAACAATGGAGCAAATACTAATGCTACAATTGTCATTAACTTAATCAAAATATTAATTGACGGTCCAGAGGTATCCTTAAATGGATCTCCTACTGTGTCACCAACAACCGCAGCCTCATGTGTTTCTGTGCCTTTTCCACCAAATGCACCAGACTCAATTAGTTTCTTAGCATTATCCCATGCTCCACCAGCATTAGCCATCATAATAGCTAACATTAGTCCGGCTACTAGTGCACCAGCTAAGAGTCCTGCTAAAGCTTCTGCACCCAATGTTAAGCCTACTAAAATCGGGGCTACTACTGCTAATACTCCAGGGATAACCATTTCTCGTAAAGCTGCCTTTGTTGAGATATCCACACACTTAGCATAATCTGGCTTTGCCTTACCTTCCATAATGCCTGGTATCTCTCTAAACTGCCTTCTTACCTCTTCAATCATATTAAATGCTGATTTTCCTACTGCAGACATTGTGATTGCAGAGAAGAAAAATGGTAACATACCACCTATAAATAGTCCTATAATTACATTGGCATTTAATAAGTTTATCGAAGTCAGTCCTACTGCTGTAGCATAGGCTGAGAATAAACCTAGAGCTGTTAGGGCAGCAGATCCTATAGCAAACCCTTTACCCATTGCAGCTGTAGTATTGCCAACAGCATCTAAAGAGTCAGTGATCTTTCTTACATCTTCACCAAGCTCTGCCATTTCAGCAATACCACCAGCATTATCTGCTATTGGTCCATAAGCATCTACCGCAACAGTAATTCCTGTTGTAGCTAACATACCTACTGCTGATAAAGCAATTCCATATAAACCTGCAAAGAAGTATGAAATAAATATAGCTAAACAAATTATTAAAACCGGTATTGCAGTTGATTTCATACCAACAGATAACCCCGTGATAATATTCGTTGCTGCGCCTGTTTGCGAGGCAGAAGCAATAGATTTAACAGGTTTGTGGTTGCTTCCTGTATAGTACTCAGTAACCTGGCCTATAACAACACCTGCAACTAAACCAGCTACTATTGCAAAAAACACATTTATATCTCCAACAGTATTCGTAACTGCAAAGAACGCTCCAATAATTGTTAAACCACCGGCAATATATACACCATTATGAAGAGCATGCTGTATCTTGCTCTCATCATTAGTCTTAACAAAACGACTCCCAATAATACTAGCAATTATTCCAATAGCACTTATGGCAAATGGCAAATATACCCCTTGCATTCCATACACTACAGTTCCAATTGCTATAGCTGCAATTATTGAGCCAACATATGATTCGAATAAGTCTGCACCCATACCAGCAACATCACCAACATTATCACCAACATTATCAGCAATTACAGCTGGGTTTCTTGGATCATCCTCAGGGATTCCTGCTTCAACTTTACCTACTAAATCTGCACCAACATCAGCAGCCTTTGTGTAAATACCACCGCCAACACGAGCAAATAAAGCAATAGAACTGGCCCCTAAAGCAAATCCGTTGACAATCGCTGAGTCTCTATAAATATAATATAAAACACCTAAACCTAAAATTCCAAGTCCTACTACTGCCATTCCCATTACTGCACCACCACTAAATGCAACTTTTAGTGCTGGATTTAGTCCTTTTCTAGCTGCATTAGCAGTTCTCACATTAGCTCTTGTGGCAACATTCATACCGATATATCCTGCTACAGCTGAACATATCGCTCCAACTAAGAAGGAAATACCCGTTCCGATATTAATCTGCCAAGCAAGTGCCACAAAAACTACTGCTACAAAAATTGCTAGTGCTCGATATTCACGCTTTAAAAAAGCCATCGATCCTTCTTGAATTGCCTTAGCAATTTCTGCCATCTTTTCATTTCCAACTTCTTCTTTGTTTATGTTAGCAGAAATAAAAAGTGCGAATGCTAGAGAAACTGCACCTATCAGTGGTGCTATCCATAAAATCATCTCTATATAGTCCCGATTCATACCCCTACCTCCTGGTTATTATAAATTTGCAAAATAAATGCCTCTTCCCATAGGGACGAGGCAAACTAAGCCTATTGAGTAACAGTTAATAATAATGATACCAGCATAAAACCAATGGCGGAAGCAGTAGTGATTTTTGAAAACAAATCATCTAATTTTTTGCCTTTACCGAAAAACTGGTCCGCTCCTCCACCTACTGCACCCAATCCTGCGCTACTTCCTGATTGCATTAATACGCTAACTATGAGCGCAAGTGAACAAAGGACTAATAAAATTGTCAGTGCTATCTGCATCATCCCACCTCCTTGGTTTGCTTACAGATAAATATTTTATCACATCATAACATCAGTTACAACACTATTCTAGTGAAAGATTATAAAAAGCATTTACACCTGGATATATAGCACTTGTATCAAGGTAGTCTGCTATTCTAATTAGCTGATTATACTTTGCTACCCTATCAGTTCTAGAAGGGGCACCCGTTTTTATTTGACCTGCTCCAACAGCAACTGCCAAATCAGATATTGTAGTATCTTCTGTTTCTCCTGATCTATGCGAAATAACACAAGTATACCCTGCTCTTTCAGCCATTTTTATGGTGTTTAAAGTTTCTGTTAGTGTCCCAATTTGATTGAGTTTAATTAAAATTGAATTGGCAATGTTTGACCTAATCCCACGAGCAAGCCTATTTGTATTTGTAACAAACAGATCATCTCCTACAATTTGCACCTTATTACCAAGAGTATCCGTTAATAACTTCCATCCATCCCAATCTTCTTCGTCCATGCCGTCTTCAATGGATACTATAGGATATTTCTCAGTTAAATACTGATAATATTCTACTAACTCTTGCGAACTTCTAACAATGCCTTCACCTTTAAAATTGTATTTCTTGCTATCCTTATCAAAAAGCTCAGTAGCCGCTACATCTAAGGCAATTAAAACCTCTTCTCCACTCTTGTAACCAGCTAACTCTATAGCCTTCATAATAACCTGAATTGCATCTTCATTACTTTCAAGATGAGGTGCAAAGCCTCCTTCATCTCCAACTGAAGTGCTTAAATCGTTATCTTTTAAAACCTCTTTCAAGCTATGATAAATCTCTGTACCCATTCTTATAGCTTGATAGATGTCTTTAGCACCTACTGGCATAATCATAAACTCTTGGATATCAACATTATTATCTGCATGTTCCCCACCATTTAAAATGTTCATCATAGGAACTGGCAGCATATTAGCATTAACTCCACCAATATACTTGTACAAAGGAACTTTTAGAGCGTCACTTGCTGCTCGTGCAACTGCTAGAGAAACTCCTAATATCGAATTTGCTCCTAAATTAGATTTATTCTCAGTGCCATCAAGCTCTATCAAAACATTATCAATGTCTATTTGATCTAAGGCATCTCTACCAATTAGTTCAATTGCAATTATTCCATTAACATTCTCGACAGCTTTTGATACTCCTTTTCCAGAATATCTATCCTTTTCTCCGTCTCTTAACTCAACTGCCTCAAAAGCACCAGTTGAAGCCCCTGAAGGAACTATTGCTCTACCTACAGCACCACCTTCTAAGGCTACCTCAACCTCAATTGTCGGATTTCCTCTAGAGTCAAGTACTTCACGAGCATAAATGTCAAATATTTGTGTCATCTTATCTCTCCTTGTCTACTAAGCTATTACCAGTCATCTCGATTGGTTTATCAATTTCCATTAGATCTAATATGGTTGGGGCTATATCACCTAACTTACCCAAATCTGCCATTAAAAAATTCTCACTTGTAATAGCTATTAATGGAACTAAATTACTTGTATGAGCAGTATGTGGTTTTCCCTCAAGCAACATCTTCTCAGCATTACCGTGATCTGCTGTTACAAGAATTTCATAATTATTGTTAATCAGAAATGGAATCAGTCTGGCTAAATTCTTATCAACTGCCTCAACTGCCTTTATAGCTGCCTCTATGTTTCCAGTATGTCCAACCATATCACAATTAGCATAATTAAGTATAATAAAATCATAGTTGTTCTTATCTATTGCCTCTATAGCTTGTTTAGTTAACTCAAAAGCGCTCATTTCTGGTTGCAAATCGTATGTCGCTACCTTAGGGCTATCTATTAAAACTCTATCTTCCCCTTCAAAAGGGATTTCACTTCCCCCATTAAAGAAGAAGGTTACATGCGCATATTTCTCTGTCTCTGCTATGTGAAGCTGAGTTTTATCATTCTTACTTAACCACTCTGCTAAAGTATTATTAATCTCTTCTTGTGGAAAAATTATGGGAATACTGAAATCATCATCGTAATTAGTCATCCCTATGATTTTAACACCTTTCTCAAGTAAAAGCTTTGTAATCTGCCTTGCTCTATCAGCTCTAAAATTGAAAAAGATTACAGTATCATTAACACCAATCTTGCCTTTTGGCTCTCCATTTTTACATATGACGCTTGGCTTTATGAACTCATCAGTCAACTCATTCTTATATGCACTTTCTATGGCAGCAATGGGCTCCTCAAAGCAGGTTCCTTCTCCATTGACCAACGCAGTAAGAGCCAACTCCGTTCTTTCCCATCTATTGTCTCTATCCATAGCATAGTATCGCCCAGATAGTGTTGCTATTTTAGCAAATGGAAATTCTAAAAGCCAATCTTGCAAAGTTTCTATATATTTTTTTGCACTTTTAGGTGGAACATCTCTTCCATCTAAAAAAGCATGTATTCTTACTTGTATATTGTATGAACTAATTTCTCGGAGAAGCTCACGCAGAGTTCCCATATGGCTATGAACGCCTCCATCAGACACTAACCCCATCAAATGTAAGGGCTTATTATTTTTCTGTGAATTTATTATCGCATCTTTTAGTACTTGACTTTCTTGTAAAGCACCCTCTTGAATCGCTTTATTCATCTTAGGCAGCATCTGCCATACTACCCGTCCCGCTCCTAGATTCAAATGACCAACATTACTATCACCCATCTGATTCTCTTCTAAACCTACAGCTGTACCTGAGGCTTTGAGCTTTGAGCTTCCATATTTAGTAATCAGATTATCAATAAAGGGGGTATTTGCTAAATAGACAGCATTTCCTTCTCCATTAGGTGCTATTCCGAAACCATCTAAAACTATTAAAGCTGCTTTCTTACTCATGATATTTAACTAATTTTATAAAGCTGTCTACTTTCAGACTAGCTCCACCAATCAATGCCCCATCAATATCATTTTGACTCATTAAATTTTTAACATTCTCAGGATTTACACTTCCTCCATAAAGAATCCTTACCTTCTTGGCCATGCTCTCACCGTATATTTCACTAAGTTTCTCTCTTATAAATGCTACTCCTGCTTGAGCATCTTGAGGCGTTGCTGTTTTTCCAGTCCCAATAGCCCATACAGGTTCATATGCAACTACTAAATCTTTAAGTTCTTGAGAAGATAGATATTTCAGTGATTCTTTGAGTTGCTCTTCCAAAACCTCTTTTGTTTGATTTTGCTCTCTTTGCTCTAAACTTTCACCAACACAAAGCATAGGTTTTAGATTATTTCTTATTGCTGCCTTAATTTTTTTATTGACCATATGACTGTCTTCTTTGAAAATTTCTCTTCTTTCAGAATGTCCACATAAGACCCAAGTGCAACCAAGTTCAAATACCATATTAGCTGCTACTTCTCCTGTATAGGCACCTGACTCTTCGTAATAAATATTTTGCGCACCAATTTCCACAGCTTTTTGATCAATTTCATTTTTCATAGCCACAATAGATGTATATGGTGGAAAAATAATAACTTCAGGGTGCTCATTATCCATCTGTGATATTAGTTCTTTAATAAACTTAGCACCTTGTGATGGTAAAAGGTTCATTTTGTGGTTTCCTGCAATTATCGGTCTTCTCATAATTTAATTCTCTCCTTTGTGTAAAACTGCTACTCCAGGTAAAGTTTTTCCTTCCATCAACTCTAAAAATGCTCCGCCTCCTGTTGATATGTGGTCCATATCATCAGCATACCCAAACTGTGTGATAGCAGCTGCAGAATCCCCTCCGCCTATTACAACTTCTGCATTACTAGCGGCAAGGTAAGCAGCAATGGTTCTTGTACCAACTGAAAATGCTTCCATTTCAAAAACTCCTACTGGTCCATTCCAAACAATTAATCTGGAATTATTAAGAACATCAGCAAACTCCTCACAAGTTTTTGGGCCAATATCGAGAATCATTTCATCATCAGGAATTTCAGCTAACTCAAAATAATGTGGTTCTGAATTAGCAGAAAATTCTTTTGCTGTAACTACATCATATGGCAAGTATAAATTAACCCCTTTATCTTTTGCTAGCTTAATTAATTCTCCTGCTAGGTCTAACTTTTCAGCTTCATGCAAAGATTTCCCTATTTCGTATCCCTTTGCTAGCAAAAATGTGTTTGCCATACCACCACCTATAATCAAATTATCCACTACACTTAATAGTGATTTTATTACACCAATTTTATCACTAACCTTGGACCCTCCAATTATTGCTGTAAATGGCCTTGCTGGATTAGCTAAAATCTTATTTGCATAAACTAATTCTTTTTCTAGTAACATTCCAGCATAAGCTTTGCCTTCCATTAACTTAGGCAGTGCTACAACTGAAGCGTGGGCTCTATGGCTCACACCAAATGCGTCGTTAATATATACACTTCCAAAACTTGCCAATTTATTTGCAAATTCTTCATCATTGGCTTTTTCTTCTTGATTATATCTAACATTCTCTAAAACAAGTACTTCCCCATTACCTAGTCCTTCTACCAAGCTTTTAGCCTCTTCATCTACAGTATCAGCTGCAAATAATACTTTGTTTTCAATTAAATCATTCAAATATTCTGCAACTATTTTAAGCGAAAACTCTGCTTCTCTTTCACTTGTTGGCCTACCTAAATGGCTAATAATTATAAGCCTAGCATTTCTTTCTAAAATGTAATTGATTGTTGGTATAGCAGCTCTAATCCGGGTATCATCACTTATTTTGCCACCATTAATTGGCACGTTGAAGTCTACTCTGAGTAATACCGACCTATTTTCAAGGTCGGCATCTCTCATTAAATTCATTTCCATTTAATCTTTATACTCCTTTTTCGTTCAAAAAAGCAATTAAGTCTACAATTCTAGAGGAATAACCCCACTCATTATCGTACCATGACAGAATCTTAAGCATTTTATCTCCTATCATTTGTGTTGATAAGCCATCAACAATCGAAGATCTTGAATCTCCAACATAATCTATAGATACTAACGGCTCATAACTAATGCCTAAAACACCTTCCATAGTCCCATTAGCTGCCTTTTCAATCGCAGCATTTACTTCTTCCTCAGTAGTACTATTGGCTAAAATTACAGTTAAATCAACGATAGAACCTGTTGGTGTTGGCACTCTTACAGCCATGCCATTGAGTTTGCCCTTTAGCTCTGGCAAAACATCACCTATTGCTTTAGCAGCTCCTGTGGACGTAGGGATCATAGATAATGCACCTGCCCTAGCACGTCTGTAATCTTTGTGAGGAGCATCTAATATGTTTTGATCATTTGTATATGCATGAATAGTAGTCATAAGCCCTTTTTCTATCCCAAAGGTGTCATTTAGTACTTTTGCTACAGGAGCAAGACAATTTGTAGTACAAGATGCGTTTGAAATTATATGATGCTCATCTTTGTCATAACCAGCTTCATTTACACCTAAAACTACTGTAAAATCCGCGTTTTTACCAGGAGCAGAGATTATTACCTTTTTTGCACCTGCCTCTAAATGCATAGCAGCTTTATCTCTATCTCTAAAAACTCCAGTAGCCTCTACTACTATATCTACGTCCATTTCTCCCCATGGTAATTGCTTAGGATCTCTCTCATTAGTCATCAATACTTTTTTACCGTCAACTATCAAATAATTCTCTTCATAAGAAACATCTGCTACAAAAGCTCCAAAGTTGGAGTCATGCTTTAACAATAAAGCCATCTGTTCAATATTTGCTAGATCATTAATTGCTACAATTTCAAGCTCAGGATGTTTGTGAGCAATTCTAAACACCTGTCTACCTATTCTTCCAAAACCATTAATACCTACTTTTACTGTCATTAGTATTCCTCCTACTAAATATATATTAATAAAAAAATCTTCCATCACTAGTTTACTCTTAATTTGTGATAAACTCCACATTAAATATCAATTTATTTGGTTTTATTTGCCTTCTAGTTCATCTGCCATCTTTTCAATCTTTTTCAATCGGTAATTAACTGCACTTTTGCTAAGAGGGCTATTTAAGCTCTCTGCTAACTCGCTTAATGAGTATTCTGGATTCTCCAGACGAAGCCTTGCAATCTCTTGGAGTCCTGCAGGCAATGTTTCTAGACCAATTAAGCTGTCGATTTTCTCAATTTTTTGACTCTGTCTCCAAGAAGCCTGCATTGTTTTATTTAAATTTGCTGTCTCTGAGTTAACCAATCTATTCACTCTATTTCTCATACTTCTATAGACTCTTGCATTTTCATATGCAAGTGCAGCGTTTGTTGCTCCTATCATAGCAAGCAAGTCAGTTATTTGCTCACTATCCTTAAGATAGAGCACAGTGTTGTTCTTCTTTTGAAACTCCCGCCACTGAAGATCTTCTTTAAGTGATAATTCTTTAAGCTTATTTTTATGGATTTCATCATGTGTCAGAATTTCACAATGATAATCACCTTTCTTAGGATCACTAACTGCACCAGCTGCTAAAAAGCTCCCTCTTAAGTAAGCCCTTCTGCAGCACCTCTTATTAAGGAATTGGTCTGCTATACCAGGTATAATAGCGTAGGTCTCTTCCATCATTCCCACTGTAATCAAAAATACCTTGGTTGCTAAGTTTGGTCGGATACTAATCATATATGAGAAATTCTTATTTAACTTTGCCTTTCTTTTAACATATATATCAACAGGCAAATCTGTTGTATCTTTAAATAACTTGTATATCCTTCTAGCAGTAGCAGGGTTCTCTGTTTTCATACTTAACCCTAATTTGCTTTTTCCGCCCAACTCTAAGACGCCATTCAATCTCACAAAAGCTGCTAATTCAGCATTAGTACAGCATATATTTTTTGTCTCTAAGCGAGAGCACTCTTTTTTAACTTCAGCAGCAAAAGTCATTAGTATCATCCTCGATTAAATATTCCTACTATCATTATATGCTATTATTACTAAGTTCTCAAAGATGAAAAAGTGAGAAGTTTAACTCCTCACTTTTGATGTGTATAAATCTCTGACATTATCTCTTGTACTTTCTCCATTTTGTCAGTTGCTTTACTCAAAACCATTAACTGCCCCACATTACCTAAAATTGCTGCTCCTAGATACTCATTGAAGCCAGTTATTATTTCTTCAATGCAAAATCCCTTTTCTAAGATCTTGTTTTGCAACTGATAACTTTCTTTTGGTGGCTTTTGACCAAAAGAAAAAATTACATTCAAGCCTATCTTACTTTTAAGCAATTGACTAGCTCTTAAGAGAAACACATCCGCTCCAGGTATTGTATAAGGAGGGTCTGTAAAAATTACATCAAAATCTGCTAAATGTTCCTCTGGCAAACAGCCCCTTACATCATAGCAAACTGTTTTGATCACATAGCCCAGAGACTTAGCTGTTTCTTCGATATGCTTTAGTATCCTTTTATCTATATCAAATACTACCAGTTCAGGTCCACCAGCTCCGTAAAGCTCTTGCCACAATAAGATAATCGCAATTGATATATAGTCGTCATCTCCGATAAAAGCAATTTTCTTATTAAATAACAGGCCTTTCTCTAAAGCTAATAGAGCCCTTCTAAAAGAAGTCTCTGGAGTAGCATGCGCTTGGTCCACTGTTACATCTACTCCTGGTCTTTCTTTGATAATATCAATAAACTTGTCAATTATTTTACTAAATTCTTGAGGAATTACATATTTAACACCTTCGCAATTAGAACAAACTCTAGTTTGATGCAGTTCTAGCCCTAACTCTTCTTGGCAAAAAGTTAAACCTAATTCACTTAGCCTTAAAGTTGCTCCAGCTTCAATCAAGTCTTCTTTTATAGCTTCCTGTTTTATGGCAGCTACTATAGGGATAGGCATTTTTAGCTTCTTTGCTGTCTCCTTTGTTGAAATTCCTTGATTTTGATAAACCACTCGAAAGAAAGCCTTTACCCCTTCTGTGCCTTCTCTTAGATCGACATTTTCTGCAATCTTGACAAGTGCGTTATTATTCAAGCAAACCACCTCTTATTAGTTAGCATTTAGTAAAGCCACAATTTCTACAAATATAGCAACCATCTTGATATACTATGAGCCCACCGCAATCTTCTTCAGGACATATTTCAACTGTTCTTGGTCCACCTATGAAGTCTAGTTGGAACTCATTATAGCCTTTAACAACTTTTTCAATACTTTGTGCTATTGCATCAGGGCAAGACAAAACTTCTGTATCATCATCTATAATACATCCTATACATCTAATCCCTTTAAGCTGACCTAATATTTCGTCTATATCAATTCCTGATCTAATCGAGATACTAATAATTCTAGCAAGAGCCTCTGCCATAGCTTCGCATCCCTCACTACCAGTATTAGTAAACACCTCACATATTCCATCTTCATCTTGATTTACTGTTACATAAAGCTTGCCACAACCACCAATAAGATATTTCTTAGTGTTGCCAAAAGTCTCTTCAGGTCTTGCTCTTGGTATAATTTTACTATCTATTGTTAGTACCGGTTCTGAAGATTTTGTACCTGCACTTAGTACTTGAGCATCTCTTGAACCATCCCTGTATATGGTAACACCCTTACATCCATGCTGATATGCTAATATATATACCTCAGCTACATCTTCTAAAGTAGCCTCATTAGGGAAGTTTACAGTTTTTGAAACTGCATTATCTACATGTTTTTGAAAAGCAGCTTGAATTCTCATATGCCAGTAAGGAGTAACATCATGGGCTGTTACTAAATATTTTTTCATACTAGCAGGAAGCTCAGTGGTTTTCACCCCACCAGCTTCAGCTACTTTTTCCATTAAATCTGTGGAATAATAGCCTTTCTCTTTAATAAGTTCTTCAAATGCTGGATGTACTTCAATTAACTTATCGTCATCTAAAATATTTCTTACAAAAGAAAAAGCAAAAATTGGCTCTATCCCTGAGGAACAACCAGAAATAATGCTTATACTTCCAGTAGGAGCTATTGTAGTAACAGTTGCATGTCTCATTGGTTTATTGTTCTTAAATATACTTTGATCAATGTTTGGGAAAGAGCCTCTAACTTCAGCTAACTCTTTAGATTTTTTTCTAGCTTCATCATTAACAAATTTCATTAGTTTTTCAGCAAGTGCAACTGCCTTGTCAGAATTATAAGGGATTTCTAAAGCTAAGAGTAAATCAGCAAAGCCCATAACTCCTAATCCAATTTTCCTATTTCCTTTTGTGATTTCTTCAATCTTCTTTAATGGATAATTATTGGCATCAATAACATTATCTAAAAAGTGGATTGCCGTGTGAATATCTTTTGCCATTTCATCCCATTGGACTTCACCATCTTTGACAAACTTAGCAAAATTAATAGAGCCCAAATTACATGATTCAAAAGGTAATAGAGGCTGTTCACCACAAGGATTAGTTGACTCAATCTCACCAAGTTCTGGTGTTGGATTGCTTTCATTTATCCTATCAAGAAACACAACTCCTGGCTCGCCATTCCTCCATGCTCCATCAACAATCTTCTCCCATATTTCTTTTGCATCTTTCTCCATAACTACCTTATTAGTCTTTGGATCAACTATATTATATGTGCTATTTTCTTCAAGAGCATTCATAAACTCTTCGGTAATACCTACTGAAATATTAAAGTTAGTAAGTTCATTATTATCTTTCTTACAATCAATAAATAAATCAATATCTGGATGGTCAACTCTTAAGATAGCCATATTAGCACCTCTTCTAACACCACCCTGTTTGACAGCCTCTGTAGAAGCATTAAATACCTTCATAAAAGACACTGGTCCACTAGCAACTCCACCAGTACTTCTTACAGTTGAATTAGCTGGCCTTAGCTTTGAAAAAGAAAATCCTGTTCCTCCCCCACTCTTATGAATAAGAGCTGCATTCTTCACTGCATCAAAAATGCTTTCCATCGAATCTTCAATTGGAAGCACGAAACAAGCAGAAAGCTGCTGAAGATCTTTTCCTGCATTCATTAATGTGGGTGAGTTTGGCATGAACTTTTGACTCCACATCAGTGTGAAAAATTCTTCTTCACTCTTTTTTATATCTTCTTTTGATGCGCCATAATTTTTATCATATGCGCTTATATTTTTTGCAACTCTTCTTATCATTTCTTTTGGGGTTTCAATTATCTGTCCATCTTGCTTAGTTAAATATCTCTTTTCTAGTACAGTCTTAGCACTATTACTTAATATCAAAACTACCAGCTCCTTTAAAAATATCGTTTGCAGATTTTATTATAACAAAAGCTATCACAATGTGATAGCTTTTTTTGCAATATATTGTACTTCTTTTCTAGCCATACCACAACATGTAGTGTATTTTGTCCTAGTTTACTATTACTCCATCTTTTGAGATGTCAACTATTAACATATCCCCATCAATCGCCTTTTTCTTCCAGACATCAGCCCAATCGTGGGCTAGCAAGAGCAGATCCTTTTCTAATCCAAAAGCAATAAGTGTAGAACCACTTCCACTAATTGAGGCACCATATATTCCTGTACAGAGTTTTGCTGCTTTAAGCATTTGATTAGCACCTGGGATTAACTTTAGTCTATAGTATTGGTGCACTCTGTCATCCATCGCTAAGTTTAATAAGTCAAACCTCCCAGTAGTCCATGCGTAAACTGATAAAGCAGTCCTTGAATTATTATGAACAAAATCATACATAGAGATTTTAGTAGGTATCACTTTGCGAGCATCTCTAGTTCTAACTCGATGCCTTGGAATAGCCAACAAAGCTTTAGGGAGCTCCTCTGCCAAGTCTATAGGAATAGCAATGTTGTTTCTCCCTTCTTTTATACCTGTAAGCACAAGTCCACCATAATATGCAGCTGCTCCGTTATCAGCATGCCCTTCAATTTTAGCTATCAAGTCAACGCTTTCTTCTGCACTTAATCTTTTTTTGGCTAGCTCAGAAGCAATTTTTACACAAGCCACTGTTACAGCAGCACTACTACCCAGACCTCTGGCTAGTGGTATATTATTATCTACGGTAATACATATATTCCTAACTGATGGCTCTCCCCACATTTTTAGGATTCTATCTATAACTCTTATAAAATAATTTCTACTATCAGTGGGAAGATAATCAGCACCTTCTCCAATCGTATTTACAAATACTCCAGAGTGAAAAAAGTCAACTTCCACCTCTAACCATAAGTCTAGTGCAATTGCCAGGCAATCAAATCCTGGACCTAAATTTGCTGAGGTAGCTGGCACTTTAATCTTCATGATTTATCAACCTTTTAACTAAGTCGAAAACTTCTTGCTTTTGTGAGCTTACTTTATATATATTAGCGCTACTCTTTATTGCTAGGTCTGGATCTTTAAGACCATGTCCAGTAAGAACAGCTACTACTAGACTATTCTTTTCAACTCTTCCTTGTTTTAGAGCTTTCAATATCCCTGCTAGTGAAGCAGCTGAGCCCGGCTCTAC
>PWPR01000184.1 GCA_003557085.1 Clostridia bacterium
AGCTAAAAAAGCAATTAGTAGAATTAAGTGGTGAAAAAGAGAAACTACATGAAAAAGCTAAGCAAATATCAAATAGTGCTCAAGAGAAAATGTTAGCAGTAAGAAAAAAAGCAAAAGAAAAAGGAATAGAAATAGATAGGATAAAGAAAAAAGAGAAAGTAAAGACAGATTCAAGTGATTTAGATGATATTATAACCAAAGCAACCAGCCAAATAGGACCACTCGTAAGTTCGATAATAGAGTCTATTAGCTTTGGTGGAGATGGACACTTAGTGGTAGAAGCATTTGATTGGGAACCTGAGAATAAGCAGGAAAACGTTGTAATAAACACAAACTTGCAAAATGGCAGTGTAAAAGTTTACCAAGATGAAGATAGAGATAGTATTCATGTAAAGCTTAATAAGAGAGTAAAGGCTGATAAAGAGAGAGTAGATCAAATAGCTAAAGACTTAGTGAACATAAAGCAAGCTGGAAATATCATTAGCATAGAGGTAGAGAAAAAGTTTAGCAACCGCCATAGTGTATCTGCAGAGATTTATCTGCCTGAAAAATATAAGTATGATTGCAATCTAAAATCAGTAAATGGATCAATTACACTTGAAGAAGTAAATGGAGATGCCTTTTTAATCAGTACTACGAATGGAAAAGTTGTAATTTCAGATTCAAATGCTAGAAGAATTCAAGCTGGGTCTACCAATGGTTCGATTAGATGTCATGCTAAATCAGAAAAGGTTGACTTAAGGACATCTAATGGCTCAATTAAACACTATATACCTGAGGAGATGAGGGGTGAAGTAAATCTTTCAACTGTAAATGGTTCAGTAAGAGTTTATCTAGAGACAGAGGAATGTGCTTCAGTAAAGGCAAAATCAAAAGTTGGTGGCATTAAGCTTGAAGGTAATTGGAAAATTGTCAAAGAGATAAAAGGTAGAGTAGGGAATGACGTAGTTGCTCATCAAAGACATTGTGACTTAGAGACAGCTAGTCTTAGGATTAATGCTACAACTTCACAGGGCTCGATTAGAGTAATGGAAGAATAAATATAGGGTTTTCACTCAATTCAGAGTGAAAGCCTTTTTTGTTTATAAGCAGCTTATGCTACAATAAAGATAAGCGTTTAGCTTACAAATGAAAGAAGGTCGATATAGTGGATGTTAGAGAAAAATTAATGATGCATGCCAAAGACAGTAATGAAAAAATGTTTGTTGGTAGGATTTGTGAACTGGCAGAAAGAAGTCAGCAAGCACAATCACTTGAATATACTGATTTTCTCAATCCTGCAGAACTAGAGTTAACAGAAATTGCTATAAATTCATATCCAGCATTGAGTTTTGAAAGCAATGGGGGATATGATGGAGCAGAAAGAAAAATTGTAGCTATATATCCTACGAGATGTTCTTGGCTAGAACCAGAGATTGAAGTTGAGGCAATAAAGATTACACCAAAAGCTAATAATGCTAGCTTAACGCATAGAGACTATTTAGGTGCTTTAGTGAACTCGGGACTAAAGAGAAAAGTATTAGGTGATATACAAGTAAGAGAAGATTTTGCTTATGTAATTGTGAAAAAGAGTATCAGTGATTATCTAAAAACTAATCTTACCCAGGTTGGGTCAAGCACAGTGGTAGTTGATTATGTAGATTTAGATGAAATTAGTCCAAAGGAAGAAAAATATAATACTTCAGTAATTACTGTAGCTTCTATGAGGCTTGACTCAGTAGTTGCAAAAGCTTTTCAACTATCCCGAGGAGCAGCAGCAAACTTTATTAGACAAGGTCGAGTTAAAGTCAATCATAGAGCAGTTGCTTCTGCTTCCCATGAGTTAGCAGAAGGAGATGTTCTTTCTTGCAGAGGAAGAGGAAGATGCACTATAACAAAGGTCTTAGGGAAGACTAAAAAAGGAAGAGTAAAACTAGAGGTAGGGTTTCCGATACTAGATATATAGGAGTTTGCTATATGGAACAATACAGTGGTGTTATAACAAGGTTTACTCATCGCAATGAGGAGAATGGCTATACAGTAGCTAGGCTTAGCTTGGAAGATGGTAGCAGTATTAAAATAGTAGGGTATTTCCCTGTTTTAGAAGTAGGTGAAACTATTACTGTTTTAGGTAATTATGAAACTCATTCTGAGCATGGTGAGCAATTTGCTGTTGAGAAGTATAAAGCAGAAATACCAATGACAGAAAAAGGTCTGAGGCATTATTTAGCTTCTGGGCCTTTTAAGGGTATTGGGAAAAAAATGGCTGAGAATTTAGTTGACCATTTTGGGCTTGATATCTTAACTATTATAGAAAATGAGCCACAACGACTTAGAGAAGTGCCAGGGATAGGAAAGAGCAAAGTGAAAGCAATTATTAAGGGACTTGAAGCAGCTGAAGATCATGAAGCGATGATTTTCCTCCAAGGACTTGGTTTAACCCCTGGTTATGCTGGTAGGGTAATTGATCATTATGGAGATAATACTGTAGATAAAATTAAGGAAAACCCTTACTTACTTGCTAATGAAGTCCATGGGATAGGCTTTAAAACAGCAGATAGAGTAGCCATATCAAATGGCCTTGAAGTAAATCATCCAGAGAGAATTAGAGCTGGAATAAAATATGTTTTAGAAAAAAGCCTAGAAGAGGGGCATTGTTATTTGCCACTTAAAGAACTTTTAGTGAGAACAAGTGAAGCACTAAATATTAATAATCAATTCATAAATGAGCAAATAGAAAGTTTATTAGAAGCAAAAGAGTTAATTAGAGAAACAGACGGAGAAGAAAAAATATATTTAAGCATATATTATTATGCTGAACAAGCTGTTGCTAAATCTATTAACAGTCTTGTCAATTGGCAAGCACTTATTATGCTTGATATGGAAAGTGAAATAAGCAATTATGAAAAAAGAAGAGGATTCTCTCTAGCCAAAAAACAAAAGCAAGCTGTTGTGACTTCACTAAAAAGTGGGGTAAGTATCATAACAGGTGGTCCTGGAACAGGAAAGACCACTACAATCAGATGCATAATTGAGTTATTTGACAAAGCCAATAAGAAGGTTGAACTAGCAGCACCTACAGGAAGGGCTGCGCAAAAATTAAGCGAATCAGCTAATAAACCAGCCAAAACTATTCATAGATTACTAGAGTACTCTTATACTGAAGGGAAAATGCAATTTGCAAAAAATGCTGAGAATCCTTTGTCTACTGATGTTTTAATAATTGATGAAGTTTCTATGGTTGATATTATGCTTATGTATCAACTTCTTCAAGCAATCCCACCTGGTTGCCAGGTAATATTTGTAGGGGATGTGGACCAGTTGCCTTCAGTAGGAGCTGGAAACGTTTTAAGGGACTTAATAGATTCAAGCATAATTCCGGTTGTCAAATTGGATGAAATTTTTAGACAAGAAAGAGAGAGTTTAATTATATATAATGCTCATAGAATAAATCAAGGTGAGTTTCCATACATAAATAATAGTTCTAAGGATTTCTTCTTTGTAGATAGAGAAGACCCTGAGGATGTAGTAAAAACTATTTTATCCCTTTGTAAAACAAGATTGCCACGTTACCAAAATGTTCATCCGATTGAGGATATTCAAGTGCTAAGCCCAATGAGGAGAACTTTAACAGGTGTTGATAATTTGAATATTTTATTGCAAAAAGCTTTGAACCCTAAGAGAAAGTCTGATCCTAAACTAACTAAAGGAAAACAGACTTGGTATGAGGGAGATAAAGTAATGCAAATCAGAAATAATTATACGAAGAATGTATATAATGGTGATTTAGGTAGAATTATAGAGATTAATAAAGATAAGCAAGAGTTAATAGTGGCTTATCCAAATCAAAAAAGAAAGAGATATGTGGAGTATAGTTTTGGAGAACTGTCTGAACTTACCTTAGCTTATGCAATTTCAGTTCATAAAAGTCAAGGTAGTGAGTATAGTGTAGTGGTTATGCCAGTTACAACTCAACACTTTCTGATGCTTCAGCAAAACCTAATTTACACAGGTATAACAAGAGCAAAAAAAATGGTTGTTCTAGTAGGCACTAAAAAAGCACTTGCTATAGCTATAAAGAACAACAATGTTGAAAAAAGATACACAACACTGTCAAAACATTTAAGAGAAATGGAGGAGTAATAATGAGTAAGTATCAAGTTGATCTAAATGCTGATTTAGGAGAGGGTGCAGGTTATGATGATGAACTAATTCCGATGTTGACTTCTGCAAACATTGCTTGTGGATTCCATGCTGGTAATCCTCATATGATGAGAGAAGCAGTCAAGCACTGTGTAGAGCATGAGGTTCATATAGGAGCACATCCTTCTTTTCCTGATCCTTGGGGTTTTGGTAGAAGAGAAATGCAATGCACTTGTGATGAGGTAATTGATTATATGCTCTATCAGATTGGCTCTCTGGCTGCTTTTTGTCAAGCTGAGGGTGTTAAGCTGTATCATGTCAAACCACATGGCTCAATCTACAATATGGCTTGGAGAGATATGGATTTAGCTAAGGCTATTGTAGAAGGCATTAAGCGGTTTGATAAAAATTTGATACTCTTTGCTCAGCCAAATTCCTATTTGGCAAAAGCAGGAGTTGAGGCTGGTCTTAAGGTGGTTTATGAGGTATTTGCAGACAGAGCATACAATAACGATGGGAGTCTTACTTCTAGAAAAGAAAAAAATTCTGTCTTGCATGATCCAGAGAAAGTGCTAGAGAGAACAATAAAAATGGTTCTTGAAGGTAAAGTTATTACTTATGAAAATGAAGAGTTAGAGCTCAAAGCAGGCACTATATGCCTTCATGGAGATAATCCTGCTGCAATTATGCTTGCTCAATCAATTAGGCAAGGGCTTATTGAAAATGATGTAGAAATAGTAGCGCCATAAATTTCAGTGGCATGTCTTAAGCAACTAGTTTAATGGTAGTTTTTAGCAGAATTTTGTGTTAAAATGTTAATAGACTAAAGTATTTAGTAAAAATAAAAGGAGTGGTGCACATGTTGATTAGATTTCTGTTAAACAAGTTAGAAGAGAGAGATCTTCTAAGTAAAACTGACTTTTACTCTCATGTTGAAAGAGAATATGAAGAGAGACAGAGAAGAGATGCAATTAAGTACATAGGCATTGGCTTTACAATTGGTAGTGTGCTCACCGGATTATTTGCATTGTTCTTACTCCCAAAATCAGGAAAAGAGTTTAGAAATGATGTGAAGTATAAAGTCGATAAGGTAGCAAAAGCTGCTGAAGAAAAAACTGAAAAAGCCAGAGTGAAAGGTGAAGAACTTTTCAAAAAAGCAGATAAGCTTTTTGAGTCAAAGAAAAAAGATGTGATTGATTTTGCTGATGAAGTGGAAGATGAAGTAGATGACTTGAAGGAAGAGTCTAAGCTAGCAAAGCTAAGAGCTAAACTTAAGGCAAAAGAAACTAAAAAAGATGTAGAAGAAATAATTGAAGATAAAGTTGATCAAGCTAAAGAAATTAAAGAGCAACTTGATGAGGGAGCAGAAGATGTTAAAGATGAAGCCAAGGAAACTATTGATGAAATAGAGAAGAAGTAATAGCAAATCCTGGGAGTTATTTCCCAGGATTTTTTTTACTTCTTCTGTCTTTTTGCGAGACTGTAAATAGTTTTGTGTAAATTAATAAAGAAAAATATCACAAGAGTAAGAAAATAGTTAGGTTGTTAATGGGCTATCATGTAAGATTGATAGCTCATTAATTATCAGGTCCCAATTTTTCACTCTTTGGGTCCACTTAGAAATAGCATCTTGAGAAATAAGATACAACATTTTAGCTAATGCCATATCAGTGCTAAAAACAGCTTTGCTCTTTGTTACCTTACGGAACTTACGATGTAAGTTTTCAATAATATTTGTAGTATACATTATTTTTCTAATGTTTTCAGAGTACATGAAAAAAGGAGATATAACATCCCAATTCTCATACCATGATTTTACACAAGTTGGATAATGATGATTCCATTGCTCTTTGAATAGCTCTAAATTACGATATGCTTCTTCCTCGTTTGGCGCTTTATATACTGCTTTTAGATCTTTCATTAATGCTTTAATATGTTTGTATGAAACATACTTTGTGGAAGATCTAATCTGATGTATTATACATCTTTGAATTATTGCATCAGGATATGAAGCTAATATTGCTTGCTTAAAACCAGTTAATCCATCAACACTAAAGATATCTACTTTCTTAACTCCTCTATTCCTAAGATCTGTTAATATCTTTAACCAGAACTTACTAGACTCATTTTCTCCTATCCAGATGCCTAATATGTCCTTAAAACCTTCTAAATTAACCCCTAAAACGACATACGCTGCCTTTTTAACTATTCTATTGTCGTGCTTTACTTTGTAATGTATAGCATCCATAAAGATAAAAGGATACCTCTCTTCTAACGATCTGCTTTGCCATTGTTCTACTAAGGGTATGATTTTATCTGTCATTTGAGATATTAATGTTGCTGAAAGTGGCATGCCATAGATGTCTTCTATATGATCAGATATATCTCTTTGACTCATTCCTTTTGCATACATCGATATTACCTTGTCTTCTATTGCTGAAATATCTTTAGAGTGTTTAGGAACTACTTTTGGCTCAAACTCTCCTAGTCTATCTCTAGGAATATCTATCTCAAGATTACCATAGTCAGATCTTACTGTCTTTTTTGAACTTCCATTTCGACTGTTCTTACTAGATTTTCTTTCATATTTTTTGTACCCTAATTCATTTTCTAGCTCAGCGCTAAGCAACTCTTCAACACCAGACTTTAACACCTCTTTCAATACTCCCTGAAGATCCGCTAATCCTTCAATCTCTTGCTCTTTCATCAACTGACTTACTAATTCTTTGATACTCTCTTTTCTTCCCATACTAAAAATCCTCCACTTTCGTAATTAAATTTTATCCTATTAATTACTCTTGTGAAAGGATTTCTTAAATGTACACAAAATATTTTACACTACCCTTTTTCCCTTTTTCTCAGGATCAAAGGTTTTAGGTAAAAAGACTGAAAACTTAGTTCCAACATTCAACTTGCTTTCAACTAAAATCCTTCCATGATGCTGTTCAATTATAATTTTCGCAATTGAAAGTCCTAAACCAGTGCCGCCTTGACTATTCTCATCATATTTTGTTCTTGATTTATCTGCCCTATAAAATCTATCAAAAACATGTGGCAAATCTTCTTCACTAATACCTATTCCAGTATCAGAAACACTGAAAATATTATGCTTTTCTGTGTTCTTTAATTCAATTTGGATAATACCATCATCTGGGGTGTACTTAATGCTATTATCAACTAAAATTCTAAAGGCTTGCTTTAGCTTATCTTCACTGCCAAATTGCATAATACCTGACTTAACCTCAAATATCAGTTTATGTTCATCATCAATTAGCTCTGTATCTCTTGTGACTTCTTTTACAAGATCAGAAAGTGAGAAATCATCGTATTCCATCTCTAAAGTTCCTCTATCTTGTCTAGCGATGAATAAAAGAGATTCTACTAAACTTTGCATACCTTCAACTTCTCCTACAATAGCATCAATGCTTTCACTTAGTACTTCAGGATCATCTTTCCCCCAGCGATTAAGTAGTGCAGCATAGCCTTTAATAACAGCTATCGGAGTTCTTAACTCATGTGAAGCATCAGAAACAAACTGTTGCTCTCTTTTGTAGCTATGAGATATGCCATCTAGCATAGTGTTAAAAGTATATGCTAAATCTTTCAACTCATCTTTAGCGCCCCTAACATCAAGTCTAGTATCTAAGTTTTGCGCTGAGATTTGTCTTACTTGCTCATTCATAGCATTAATAGGTTCAAGATGCCTAACAGTTGTTTTTGAAGCTGAGCGGATAGAAAGTATAATAATAAACAAAAATATAGCTACTCCTGGGATAAGGGCAATATTTATCAGATCAGTCTGTGGGTACATCAACTTTTTAAGCACTATATTATACACATTGCCATCTTCTACATAGTTAAAT
>PWPR01000200.1 GCA_003557085.1 Clostridia bacterium
AAACAAGGTATAACTGCTTTTTTATCTCTGATAACTGCATTCACACTACCATCTATTACAGGACTGTTTAGTGTTAGTCATTACACCCCTGCAGGCCTGATAAGTGAAGCTGGATTACTTGTAGATTATTTTACAAAAAATGGCATAATATCTACCATAAATAGTATTGGCTTAATAATTGTAATAATAACAGCTGCCTCAATCATTATTGAATCAAAAGAACTTGCATAGGAGAGATCATGAAAGAAATAATTATTATCGGAATAACGATCATACTTATGATTGTAGCGACTTTTGCCATAGAAGCCTCAGAGCTACAAAAACTACAATTTGAAGAGATTACAATCGAATATAAGTTAGATACAGCAACTCGCAACAATGACACAGTTATAGTTCTAGTAGCTGGTTCTGGACCAACAGATTTTAACGGAAATAGTGTTGGTGTTAATGGTAGGTCAGACTCTTTGCTACAACTATCCAGAGATTTAAATAAGTATGGTTATGATACATTTAGATATAACAAGCGAAATGTAAAACCTGAGAATATGATTGACAATCCAGATTTCAATGTATTTGTCAAAGACCTAGTAAACTCAATCAACTGGTTAAAAGAACAAAATTATAGTAAAATATATATAGTTGGGCATAGTCAGGGAAGCTTAGTTGCTGCCCTTGCTGCTAGCCAGACTTCTGTCAAAGGAGTCATCTCCATAGCAGGGACAGCAAGAGTTGTAGGAGATATACTGTTAGAGCAGTTATCACAGCTTGGATATTATAATGAAGCAAAGAATGTTATAGAGAGCTTGGAAAGTGGGAACATCTTCTCAGAAAAAATTGATGTACCTGACGATGTGATTTCTTTCTCTAGATTTAATCAAAAGTTTATGATGTCTTGGATGCAGCATAATCCAATTGAGGTTTATAGCTCACTCAATGTTCCACTTCTTTTCTTACAGGGCGATATGGATCTTCAAGTTTCTACCAAAGAGCTTTTCTTATTTGAAGGGCTTGGAAATTTGGTGACGCTAGAAAATACGAATCATGTGCTTAAAATAATCTCAACTGAAAAAGACAATTTGTCAAGTTACACAGATCCATCGTTTAAGTTAAATCCTGAAATTGCCAGAGAAATTGACTTGTTTATAAAGAATTAAACTAAATTAGGTGGTGCTTATGGAGTGGGAGTATAATGAAGAAATATTAATAGATAGAGCTCAAAATGAAAACGATGAAGCATTATCTCACCTTATTCATCACCATTACAACTTTGTATTTAATTATCTGCAAAAAATGACACTGGACACATCTTTAGCAGAAGATCTAACACAAGATACTTTTTACAAAGTAGTGCAAAAAATTAAGTTGTTTAATAAAGATAAAGCTTCATTTTCCACATGGTTAATCCAAATAGCTATCAATACATCTAAAGATTATTATAGGAAGCAAAAAACTAAGATTTCTTTTCTAGATAAGTTAAAAAAAGATACTGATGAAACATCAACTCCTATTTTAGGACTTGGAATGACCTCCATGGAGCTTCCAAATGATGAAATGCTAGATTTAAAAGAAGTACTAACTAGACTAAAACCAGAGCAAAGAATTCCTTTAGTATTGAAGTACTACTATGGATATGAACAAAAAGAGATTGCTGAACTAATGGGAATACCCACCGGTACTGTAAAATCCCGTTTGTCCTACGGCCTGAAATTCATTAGAAAGGAGCTAGAGTATGAAAAAAGATAGTTTCGAAGATAACTACTCAAATGAAATTAATGAACTCAATAAACTGTTTAGCAATCTTGATGAAAACAACTCTAAACAGCCTAATATAGAGCAAGTCAGAAACTTTGTAAGAGTAAGCAGAGCTGAAATAGAGGAAAAGAGAAAAAGGAATTATAATATCTTTAGAGGTATAGCCCTTGCAACAGTTAGTATCCTTGTGCCAGCAATGCATTTTTATCCTTTTTATGTTTTATCTCTGTCTCTACTTTCTATGATTATTATGCCCATACTATTAGTGTTCAGTAAGGAAGAAAATTAATTATGAGATTAGATTCAGATCATTTGCCGATTTGGGCATGGGTTCTAATTGCAGCGATACTCTTTGTGCAAAGCTCTTGGTTGTTCAAAGATGCACAAGAGCAGAATGCAAACCCTTGGGTATGGGGTCTCTGGGGACTTATCCAAACTCCCACTCCACTTATAGTATATTTGTTTGTTGTTAGAAAGATTCATAAGAAAATGAAGAAAAGATCTTCCTGATTAGGAAAGATCTTTTACTATTTAAATATACTTTTGGCTATCTTAACTGCTCCTTGAGCATCTTTAGAGTAATAATCTGCATCTATTTCTTTAGCATATTGCTCTGTTAATACTGCACCACCAACCATGATCTTCACACATGGCATCTCCTCTCTTATGAGAGAGATAGTTCTTTCCATACTTTCCACTGTTGAAGTCATTAAGGCGCTTAGGCCTAGTAGTCTAATATTATGCTTTTTACATTCCTTTAATATCTCATCCGGAGATACATCCTTTCCCAAATCAATAACATCATAAGAATAGTTTTCTAGTAAAATTTTAACTATATTCTTTCCAATATCATGAATATCTCCTTCAACTGTAGCTAAGACGATCTTATCCCTTTTAACTTCTTTAAAAACTGATAGAGCCTTATTTATAACACTAAAAGATGCTTTTGCAGCTTCTGCAGCTTGAATTAATTGGGGCAAGTATATCTTTCTCTCTTCATACTCTTGTCCTACCTTGTTCAATCTAGGAATCAAAATATCATTAACAATCTCAAGTGGCTGATGCTGCTTTAACAAATCTGCTGTTATCTCTGCAGCTGTGACTTTTAATCCTTTGTGCACAGCATAACTTAGATCATTTACTTTCTCCACAACATTGTTTGACCCCTCGCTAAAATGTGTAATGTATGCCTTTGCATTATTATCAGTTCCTAATAACACATTATTTACTAACAAAGCATTCATAAGGTTTTTATCTCCAGAATTAACTATTGCGCTATCTAAACCATTCTGGATTGCTTGTATTAAGAAAACTTGATTAACAAGTTCTCTATTAGGGAGCCCATAAGATATATTGCTTATACCAAGAACTGTTTTTATTGCGAGTTCTTCTTTTATCAGCTTTATTCCTCTAAGTGTTTCCAATGCCTGGTCTTGCTGTGCTGATGCAGTAAGTGTTAAACAGTCAATAATTATATTTTTTTTCTCGATACAATGTTTTCTTGCCTCTTTAACTATTTTTTTAGCAATTTCAAGCCTTTTCTCTGCTGTCTTTGGTAATCCTTCTTCATCTAAAGTCAGTCCTATGACTAAAGCTCCATATTTTTTTGCCAAAGGGAAAACTTCGTTCATGCTACTTTGCTTGCCATTAACAGAGTTTATTATTGGCTTTCCACTATATCTCCTTAACGCTGACTAAAAAACCTGTGGTTTTGAACTATCAAACTGGAGGGGCAAATCAACAACAGCTTGTATAGCCTTAGTTATCTCATCAAAGAGAGATTTCTCATCTAGCTTATTAACACTTAGATTGACATCAATAATATCCGCACCTTCATCTGCCTGTTTAATTGCTTCTCTTACAATATAATCATACTTTTTCAATGCTAATGCTTTTTGCAACTCTTCTTTGCCTGTTGGATTAATTCTCTCCCCAATCACAATAGGTTTGTCTCCAAAAACTACAGTTTTTACTCCTGATGTAGCTGCTGTAATACTCCTCACTTGTGGCTTCTCAAACTCTTTTTTATCAACTACATCTTTGAGACTTTCAATATGAGAAGGGCTTGTTCCACAACAACCACCCAAAATACTTGCACCTGAATCCAATAGTCTTGCCATTTGCCTTGCAAATAGTTCTGGTGATAAATTATAAAAAGTCTCTCCTTCAATAACTTTAGGTAACCCAGCATTAGGCTGAGCGATTATAGGTAGGCTTGTGAACTCTCTTATCTCTTTTACTATATTTACTAAGAGATCTGGTCCTAATGAGCAATTTACTCCCAAAGCATCTACCCCATAAGCCTCTAAGGTAATTGCCATTGTTTGTGGATTGACTCCAGAAAATGTTCTCATATCTTCATCAAAACTCATCGTTGCAAAAATTGGTAAGTCAGATAGTTCTTCGACAGCTAAAACTGCTGCTTTGAGTTCAAGCAAATCTGAGAAAGTTTCTATTATTATAAGATCAACTCCTTCATCTTTAGCAAATTCTACTTGTTCTGCAAATAGTTGATAAGCTCTATCAAATGTCATTGTACCATGAGGTTCTAATATGACACCCAGTGGACCCAGATTATATGCTATAAACGTACTGTCAGATGAATTCCTAGCTATTTTTGCAGCATTAACTGAATTCTTAATTGTTTCTTTCAATATACTTAGCGAACCTAATTTCTCGCTATTGATGCTAAACGTGTTCGTCGTAATAATATTTGAGCCAGCTGCTAAGTACTCTTTATGTATTGTTACTATTTGCTCAAAATCACTATTGCTTACTAAAGCTGGTATCTCATTGTTTATTACTTTTCTAGATTGTAATGCAGTGCCCATGCTTCCATCAAGCAATAGGTTTTTGCTTCTAATTAAATTTCTTATCATTATATCCTCTCCCTATACTTCTGTTTTCTACTTGGACAATTTATATTACAATACATACAGTTTGTGTAATTATTATTTGAGCCTATTCCAATTATTGCTGTAACAGATTTTCTTGGTAAGAGGATATTATTCTTGTTTAGTGTTACACCAAGACTCTTATAAAGGTTAAGAACTTTATCAATATCTTTTTGAAAACTCAAAGGAAAATCTCCATATCCTGGACTAAATCTGGATGTTCTCTCAAGATTTTCTTTATCAACAATTTCTTGAATCATGTTATCAACCTTATCAACTACTACTTCAATATAGGCGCTTGCACATGCATCCATAACAACTGCGTCGCTTAAATTATTATACTGCAAAGTAGCAATCCTTCTATCGATTTCTAAACCCAATGTAGCAGCAATAAAAGCTACTTTCTTTGAACTACACAAATGTGAATTAATATCTTTACCTGGTAAATCAATCTCATATTCAACAAGTTTAATTGGGTTATAACTCTTTACTGACATGATCTTATAGCTATATCTTGGACTAGCTATTTCCTTTACTTCCTGATAAAAATGACTAATAACTGGATAAATTTCTGCGATGTCTCCTGCGCTAATACACCCCAGATACTTCGCTATCTCATAGAAAACTCTATCCAAATCACTCTCTCCTTACCTTCAATTCCTTAACAACTGAGTTTATATTATCAAACAACTTCTGCGCTACATCAGGTCTATTCATTACATATAAATGTATACCTTGCACACCAGTTGATAGCAAATCTATAATTTGCTCTGTAGCATATGCAATTCCAGCGTCTCTAAGTGCTAGTTTATTATCTTGGTATCTATTCATTATTTTCTCAAATTTAGCTGGAATTTTAGCTCCACACAATTTTGTTATCTTTCTTATCTGTCTAGTATTAATAACTGGCATTATACCTGCTACTATTGGAACTTCAATATCTAACTGTTTTGCTTTTGCTAAGAAATCAAAAAATTTGCTATTTTCAAAAAACATTTGGCTTACAAGAAAGTCTGCTCCCTGATCTACTTTTTGTCGTAAGTGCAACAAGTTAAGAGCTTCACTGGAAGTCTCAGGATGTCCTTCAGGATGGCAAGCAGCTCCAATACATAAGTCCTCATTTTTCAATAAGTTTATCAAATCCTTAGCATATAAGAACTCTACTTCATTATTATTCACTTTATCTCCTCTTAAAGCAAGAATGTTTGATATTCCTTTATCTTTTATTTTCTTTATATTGTTAGAAATCTGTTCTTTTGACGAGTTAATGCAAGTTAGATGAACTAATGGCTCTGTCTCGTAATTATTCTTTATTTTTTCAGCCAACCTTAAAGTAAAGTTAGTACTTTCTTGTTCTCCTGCTGCTCCATAAGTAACACTTATGAAATCTGGTTGCAATTGTGCTAGTTTTTCTGCAGTTTTTTCTACTGAAAAAAAGTTCTCTTCTCTTTTTGGTGGGAACACCTCAAATGAAACAACTATTTTTTCTTTTCTGTAAATATCTTTTATAAACATATGTCTCTCCTTAAAAGAATTCTATTTCTCCCCAAGCTCCAAGCTCTCCATCAATTATCACTAAAATACCATCTACAAGTCTACTTCTCTTTGCCTCAAGCAAAACTCTTTTTATATCTTTACTATTTTTAACCTTATTAGCATAAGCAGTTGCTGCAGCATCAGCAATTATTGCACTCTTTGCTTTTATTACCACAGCATCACTTTTGCCATAACTCTTAGAATGTCCCAATTTACCAGATGAAGTACATATGCCAAGAGGTTTACTTTCTTCTATTAATAAGTTTAGATTATCTTTGAATATTTCATCTTGTGTATATATGTTAAACTTCAGCTTTCTTGCTGTTTTTATATATAGATCTCCTCCGTTTTCAATAATAACTTCATCCGTATAGTTGAGTAAGTAACTCCCTAAAAACTGGGAAACTGCTCCTGCCACTGTGGCCATCGGTCCCACATTAAATAAGGAGCTTGTCTTAATCATCTCTTTAACTATTTGTGGAGCCTCCCTGTCATATTTAATAGGGCTCATACTGAAATGGAACTCTGGTCTTATACTTATGTAATCAGTTATTTGGGATCTAATACTAATCAAAAACTCTTTTGCTTCCTTTTTCAGTTCTTTACCTGCTAATACTAAAATATCGCTCTCAAACTCTATTATGTTAAATGACACTAGGCCTTGTTGATTAACTATCTTTTCTCTATAAACTCGCTCTTGATACATTTAGTTGCTCGCCATACTTTTTGTATTCTTGCTAGTAGAAAAAAGCTCTATAGGCTCTTGAAGAAGGAACCTTCCTTTTTCAATCTCTTCTTTCATTTCTTGAGCTAGTTTACTTGCCTTTGAGACATTTGAAAGATTTATCGTCTTCACTTTTTTACCTTTAACAGAAATATACCCCCTATTAAGTTCTTGATAGGTAACTTCTTTAACTATCTCTCTAGGGTGCTTGCTGTAATCAATAATTTCAGTTGTTATGTCACTATCACTAATAACCACTGTTTTAAATATCTCTTTATTAAGAATTGGTATAGGGATAGCTATCCCTATTGAAAGAGAAACACCATAGCCCTTTAAATAAATAGGTTTAATGTATTCAGACTTAACTCTCTTCAGGTCAGCAATAGTTGCAATTGTACCTGATGGCTTCTTTGGTATGCCTTTATTATTCTTTTCTCTTGTTGGATTGAACTGTGTGCCATACCAAGACACATACCCTTGAGCTCCTGCAAAATAGATTCTTGTTCCTAATCCTATTACCTTAAAATCTGGATCATTTAATAATGGGCTATCTTGTCCTGTAGTACTGTAGTTAATGTTTGCTCCATTTGCTTTTAGCCTCCCCATATAAGTATAAATATCCTTATCAGAAGTGTTTATAGCTGCACTATAGTTTTGATAAGCATTTCTTGGGTTGTAAAAATATGCTTCATTCAAATCATCTAAAGAGACTTCTCTATTTATATATGTACAAGGGTAACAATCTGTGCCAGTTGACTTACCGATTAAGTCCACCTTTTTTCTATCTATGAGATCTTTTATTACATGTGCACCTCCATATTTGTGACTACTTAGTGATTCTTGGGTAACACCTAAATATGAGTCTACCGCAGCAACACCCGCATAAGCGGGAACATTATTCAAGTAAGTTTCACTCATTCTAATTGGGGGATTGCTATGACCAAAATTTAGAAAGACACCACTAGAGCACATCGGACCAAAGGTTGCAGTAGTTACTATGTCTATATAGTTTACTGCCTCTTCTATAC
>PWPR01000100.1 GCA_003557085.1 Clostridia bacterium
ACATTGCCATAGGAAATGATTTCATTTTAGCTTTAGTAGAAGGCAATCAAGTTTTCTTAATATACGACGATATTAGAGAAACAATTTACTCAGAGAGACGTATCAATAGAGTATTGGCAGATAATAATTATTATGCGATTATTTCAGGGGATAAAATAATTGTTCACAATTTTAAAGAATACAGAAGGAAAGTTGCTAAGTTTACTGATATTAAAGATGCTAAACTAGAAAATGGTGAATTATTGTTACTATCTATTGATAACGAAATTGAAGTAATTGAAACAGAGGATGTAGTGAGTTGGAACAATATAATCAAAATAGCAGCAGGATCAGATCATACTATAGGATTAAAAAAAGAAGGGTATGTTGTTGGAACAGGAAGTAACAATGCAGGGCAGCTAGATATAACGCTAGAGAGCACTGTAACGGATTTGGCAGCAGGTCATAATTTTAGCCTTGTTTTAGATGAGCACAATAGAGTTTATGGCTTTGGAGAGAACAAGTTTTCACAGTTAGAGACAGGAGATTGGAAAAATATTGTTCAAATAGCTGCAGGTGCTGACCACAGTGCTGGTTTAACAAAGGATGGGAAAGTCCTTGCAGTTGGAGACAATTATTATGGTCAATGTAATACTGATAGTTTTGATAATATTGTAATGATTGCTTTGGGTGCAGATCATACAGTACTTCTAGATAAAGAAGGAAAAGTTTATGCAGTTGGAGATAATAGTTATGGGCAATGTGATGTCTATAATTGGCAAGATATTGTCTACATAGCAGCAGGAAGCAACAATACATTTGGGATAACTAGACAAGGGAATGTCAAAGCGGCTGGATCTAATAGTGACGGCAAATCTGATGTATCTAGTTGGAATGATATAGTTAAAATAGCAGCAGGAACTAATCATACGATAGGACTTAAAAGTAAGGGTACTCTTATTGGGGTCGGATCCAATAGGAATAGACAGCTTAATATAGGTGGTTTTGAAAATATCATAGATATAAGTTTGGGCACAAGTTTTACTGTTGCTTTAAGAGGTGATAAGACAGTGATTTCAATTGGCTATAATGAACGTGGTCAGACTAATACTAGATAGTTAGATAGTAAAAGGAATTCATAAAACAAGTGTTTTCTGGTATAATGTGATATTGATAGTATAAAAAATTAGTGGAGGTTACTTATGTTTAATTCTTTGAAATTTATAGAAGAGATTTGTAATGCAAATGGAGCTCCAGGATTTGAAGATGATGTAGTTAAGTTGATAATTGATCATTCTAAAGATTTTGTTGGAGAGATCTTAGAGGATAAAATGAGGAACTTGATTATGAAAAGGAAGAATCATTCTGGCAATAAGCCTGTTATTATGCTTGATGGGCATAGTGATGAAGTGGCTTTTATGATTACTTCATTTAATAAGAATGGTTCATTGAACTTCATGCCTTTAGGTGGCTGGCATGCTCAAAATGTTCCAGCACATACAGTAAGGATTAAAAATGACCTGGGAGAAGACGTCATAGGTGTAATAGCATCAAAACCACCACACTTTATGTCTGAAAAAGAGAAAAGCAGCCTATTACCTATAAAAGAGATGACAATTGATGTTGGAGCTTCATCTTATGAGGAAGTTATAAATGATTATAAAATTTCTGTTGCTGCTCCAGCAGTTCCAGATGTTACATTTAGATATGATCAGAAGAGAGACATTCTTTTTGGTAAAGCGTTTGATAATAGATTGGGATCAGCTTGTGCTGTGGAGACATTAATCAAACTAGAGGATAAAGAGCTTAATGTAGATGTAGTAACAGCTATCGCAGCTCAAGAAGAGATAGGAACTAGAGGAGCAGAAGTTACAGTAAGAACTGTAAAACCTGATTTAGCAATTGTTTTTGAAGGTAGTCCTGCAGATGATATGGATGTTAGCTCTCATTTGGCACAGTGTGCTCTCAAAAAAGGACCACAGATTAGGCATAGAGATCGTTCAATGATTAGTCATCCTAGATTCACAAAGTGGGCAAAAGAAATCGCTAATAAGAATGATATTGATGTACAAGATGCAGTAAGGTGGGCTGGCGGCACTAATGCTGGAAAAATTCATCTAGGCAACTTAGCTGTTCCTACGATTGTTATTGGTATACCAACAAGATATGCTCATACACATTACTGCTACTCAGCTTATTCTGATTATCAGAAGTCAGTAGAGTGGGCAGTTAAAATCATTGAGAGTTTAAGTAAAGAAGTAATTGACTCATTCTAAAATATACTAGGAGGAAGCTTTACTATGGGAAAAAGAGGTTTTCAAAAAATTAGTGAGAAGCAGTTTCTAAAAGATTTTCATCAAGTACAAAAGTGCAAAACTTTATACTCTCAAGTAAAGCTTCCAATTAGAAAAACAAAGAATGCAGCTGGATATGATTTTTTTTCAGTAACAGATAATTATATTAATAGTAAAAGTTCTGTTATAATACCTACCGGCATAAAAGCATATATGGAAGAGGATGAGTTGTTGTCAATTTATATAAGAAGTAGTTTGGGGTTTAAATCTAATGTTAGGCTTATGAATCAAGTAGGTATTATTGATGCAGATTATTATAATAATAAGGATAATGAAGGACATATATTTATAGCCTTAGAAAACCATGGATCTAAAGATGTGCTAATTAAAAAAGGCGAAGCTTTTGCTCAAGGTGTTTTTAGTAAATACTTGATATCTGAAAATGATTCAGCGACCGATATAAGAGAAGGCGGAGTAGGTTCAACTAACTGGAGGAGAACAAATGAGTAAGATATCTGAGCAAGAAATGAATATAGAACAGAAATACATAAGTAATGTTTTAGAAGTCTTAAGAAGTGAATATAGTAAGCTTGAAAAGCAATTTGATGTAAAATCAAATTATTTAAAAGATTATAGAAGATATCTTTGGGAAAATAGAAGAGACTTCAATAATTTATTTGAAATAGCTGAGTATGAAGATAGACTTCGTGAAGACATTCGAAGTTATGAAGTTATTTCGAGTAGAATTAAAATATTAGAGAAAGCATTAGACAGACCTTATTTTGCAAGAATAGATTTCCTAGAGGATGGCTTAGTAAAGAGCGAGAAAGTATATATAGGTTTGACTTCAGTAATTAATAAAGAGAAGTTTGATGTATTGGTGATGGATTGGAGAGCTCCAATTGCTAGCATGTATTATGACTTTGAACTAGGTAAGGCTTTTTATCATGCACCTGATGGAAAAATTGAAGGTGAAATAGAATTAAAGCGACAGTTTAAAATCAAAAATGGAAACTTATTACTAGCAGTTGATACAGGAATCAAAATAGATGACTTATTGCTATTAGAAACTTTAGAAAAGTCTAGCAACACTAAAATGCAAGAAATAGTTTATACAATTCAAAAAGAGCAAAATCAGATAATTCGTCACAATGAAAGTCAATCAATTTGGATACAGGGGGTTGCTGGAAGTGGCAAAACTTCAGTAGCATTACATAGAATCGCTTATTTGTTGTATCATAATAGAAAAAGGATAAGTGCTGAAAACATTGCGGTTTTCTCACCACATCCAGTATTTATTGACTACATATCTGATGTTCTTCCTGAGCTAGGTGAGGAGAATGCTATTCAACTGACTTTTTATGATTTAGCTCAATCTTTATTAGAGAAATACAATCTTGAGATTAAAGAAGTTAATGATGTTCCTGATTATACTTCCACAAGGCTTAATACTATTAAATACAAGACAAGTATGAACTTTTTAGAGGTGCTAAACAAGTATATTAAGTATTTAGAGACAAAAAGATGGGAGTTTAAGGATGTTTATTTTGCTAACACTAAAGTTTTTACAGCAAAACAAGCAGAAAAACTATTTAATGAAGAGTATGCTCATATTCCAATTAATAAAAGACTAGAGCAAGTAGTAAATAGAATAACTTATCTAATTTCAATGAACTATAAGAAAGTAAATGAAAGAAAACTAAAAATTGCAATTTATGAAAACGCACCAGATTTTGATTCATTACAGCTTTATAAAGATTTATACACAGACATTAGTTTATGGCCTAAAATAGGTGTAAAAGAGCTTCCTATGGAGTTTGCTAAAATATGCTTAGAGACTCTTTCCAGTATAGAAAACGGAGAGTTATATTATGAAGATGTTGCTCCTTTGCTACTGTTAAAGAGTAAGATGGAAGGTATTAATAAAAGCAATAGATTTCTTCATATCGTAATAGATGAGATACAAACATATTCCTTTATTCAAATCATGTTGCTTGAGGAGTTATTTGATAAAGCAACATTTACATATCTGGGTGATGTTCATCAAAAATTTGGAGCACATGATATGTGGGAGATGTCTGATGTTAAAGAATTTTTTTTAGACAGTATAGAATATTTCAGTCTGAATAAATGCTATAGATCAACTGCAGAAATCGCAAACTTAGCTAAATCTGTTTTACCTGAGTCTAATATGGAAATAGTTGAGCGTAACGGAGAGAAGCCTAAATATATATTAAGTGAAAACCACATTGATTCGCTAAATTATCATTTAGAGAATCTTTTAAGAAAAGAACATGAAACAATTGCTATTATAGTTAATAATGAATCTTCTGCTTATAACCTTGAAAAAGATTTAGTCTTTGATAATACCAAAGTTGTTACCGGTGCAACAAGAAAGCTAATTAAAGGTATTAACATTATGCCCGCCTATATGGTAAAGGGATTAGAGTTTGATGCAGTTGTCATTATCAACACAGACGATCTCGTTAGTGAAAATAATTTGGCCTATACTTTAATAACAAGGGCTCTACATGACTTAGCGATTATTTCGACAAGAGTAGTTGAAATTTTTGATAATGCCATTGATGAAGGTTTGCTGGATGTAATTAATTGGGGTGAAATCAATGTATAAGAGAAGAGAGTACCCAGAAAAATCGTGGTCTTTTTCTAGGCATAAGAGTTTTATAGATTGTAAGAGAAGCTTCTATTTTAATACTTTTGCACATTGGAATGGATGGGAGATTCAAGCGCCTGAAAAAGCTAAGATTGCTTATAGACTAAAAAAACTGACAAATGTTTATGCATTAAGCGGTCAGCTATTGCACGAAGAAATAGCCCAATGTATTAAGACGAAAAGCATTGATGTCAACAAGTCACTAAAAAGAATTAGATCTAAGCTTAATAAAGCTGTACTTGACTCAAAAGGCAAAGTTCAAAAATGGAAAGTAAATCCCAGGGACTATGATATTTTACATGAATACTATTATGGGAATGGGGTTAGCAAAGAATTAGGTAATAAAATTACCAAGAGAATGGAAGTATCATTAGATAACTTTGTCTCTTGTTATACTTGGAGCTTAATAAAGCATGGTGAAATAGAGATAATTGAGTTTGAAAAGGATAACTTTCCTTACTTTATGCATAGAGATTATAAGATTTACAGTATTTTAGATCTTCTATACAAATTAGATGGCAAGTATCATATAGTATACTGGAAAAGTGGACACAAAAGTCTGGTAGAAAATAAGAGACAAATGGGAATCTATGCACTTTATGTATTAAATAAGTATCCTAGTTCAAGTGTTTCCATAGTTAAAGGTCATAATGAGTATCTTGGGATAAATGATAGAGAGAGCTTTAGCTTTACAATAGATGAACTGACTGAACTAAAAAATCAGATTAGTGACAGTATGGATAAGATGGACGCTAGACTTTACAATAAAGAGAAAAATATTCCTTTAAGTGAGGAAGAGTACGAAGCTGAAGTAGGGGAGCCATGTAGGTATTGTAATTTTATTGAGCTTTGTGAGGCAGGGCTCAAATATTTAAAGGATTAAAGCAGGATTAGGCAAATAAATAAAGAACATTGTATAGGAAGAGTCAACTCTTCCTATATTATTTTTGGAGGGATAAATTTGAGTATTAATAATGTAACAAAACCAGTGGATTTTTTTGGTTTTGAACTAGGAGCAGATAGGAAAATTGCAAAATGGGATAAAATGGTAGAATATTTTTATAAGTTAGAGGATGAAGTAAATTCTATCTTAGTTGAGGATATGGGGCCATCAACTGAAGGCAATCCATTCTTAGCTGTATATATTACATCAGAAGAGAATCTTAAAAACTTAGAGCAACTTAGACAAGTTAATCAACAAATAACTGACCCAAGAGGATTATCACAAGATGAGATTAAGGCATTGATTGACCAAGGAAAGGTAATTATAGTTCAAAGCATGAGTTTGCACGCCTCTGAAATTGGCGGTACTCAAATGGCTCCACAATTAGCTTATGAGCTTGTTACCTCTAATAAGGAGGAAGACCTGAAGATTTTAGACAATGTAATCTTCATAATGGTGCCTTGCTTCAATCCTGATGGACAATTAATGATAGCAAATTGGTATGAAGAATGGTTAGGCACTGAATATGAAGGTTGTAGCATGCCATGGTTGTATCATAAGTATGCTGGACATGATAACAATCGTGATGCATTTGCACTAAATCTAATCGAGTCAGATTATATGGCAAAGATTGTATTTAGGGATTGGAAACCTCACGCTTTCCAAGATCACCATCATATGGGTAGTTACGGAGCAAGATATTTCATAGCACCATATTGCGATCCTGTTAGGCCTTATGCAGACCCACTAATTTGGCGAGAGTTGTCTTGGTATGGAGCGCATATGGCATATAAACTTGAAGAGGAAGGGGTTACTGGAGTTTTGAACAATGCACAGTTCCCTGGATGGGGGCACTTTGGCTTTCATTGGATAACAAATCATCATAATATAGCGGGAATGCTAACTGAGTCTGCTAATGCTAACTTAGCTTCGCCAAAATATATAGATGCTACTCAGTTAATCGGTAGTAATGATAAGGGTTTTCCAGCTTATCAAGAGCAAACCAATTTTCCAAATCCTTGGCCAGGTGGCTGGTGGAGATTGGGAGACATTGTAAATCAGCAAAAAATATCAGCTTGGGCTCTTTTAGACGTAGCTGCAAAAAACAAAGAAATGATACTCAAAAATGCTTATAACAAAGCATTAAGGCAAACTGTACGGGGTGAAAAAGACAAGGAGTATGCCTACTTAATTGCTCCAGACCAACACGATAGACTAACTATGCTAAAATTAGTTGATTTACTATTAGCACAGGGAATTGAAATTCATCAAGCAACTGATAAGTTTACAGTTGGGAAAAAAGAGTACCAAGAAGGTACTTATGTAGTTTTCTTGGCTCAGCCTAAAATGGGCGTTATTAAACATTTACTAGGAGAAGTATCATATAAAGACAATTTCTATACAGAAAGAATTGATGGATCTTTAATGGCTTATGATTCGTTAGCAGATACTTTGGCTGAATATATGGGTGTAGATGTTAAACCAGCAAAGCAAATTTTTGAAGGATCATTTAAGTTAGTAGACGAGGTGCCTATTCCTGAAGTTAATATCGATGACTCAAACACATATTTAATATCATCAGAATATAATGATAGTTTCTTAGTAGTAAATTTGATGCTAACTTTGAATAAATCAGTAAAAAGAATAACTTCTTCATTCTATTATGAAGGAAAATTATATCCGCAAGGAAGTTTTATCATAGAAGCTGCAAAAGATGATATTGAAAATATTTGTACTGAAATTGGTTTAGAAGCTCTAGCTATAAATGCAAATGAGTTGGCAGATGTGAAAGTAGAGTCTGCTGAGAAGAATAAAATTGGTGTGTATCAAAGATACTGGGGTGGAAATGCAGATGAAGGTTG
>PWPR01000054.1 GCA_003557085.1 Clostridia bacterium
ATAAAGGCTGCTGTAAGCTCTGGATGAGCTTGTGCAAACTCTTTTTTAACAACTAGTGCTGACTGTGGATAGCTATCATCACCAGTTAATTTTTGCCATTCTTGTTGGAAATCTAGAACAACTCCTAAGTTCTCATTATTCATTTGCACGACAGTTGCTAGTGGTTGTGGTATAACTCCTAGCTCATATCTATTGGTTGCAAAACTCTGCACTAGCTCTTCAGGGCTAGTTAAGTAAACTAAATCCACATCTACGTCAGGATCTAATCCATTGGAGCTAAGCAAATGTCTTAACATGATATCTGGTGTCTGGCCCTGTCCTAATAAAGCTATCTCTTTACCTCGAAGCTCTGAGATGTCTTCAAGCTCTTCTGCACCAATCATGAAAAGGACTCCCCATACTGATGGTGCTGCTATTTGATATTCAATTCCTAAGTTATATAACATAGCTGCTTGGGAAGTTGCAATAACAGCAAAGTCAAGTTCACCAGCAGAGAGTCTACCTGTCATAACATCTGTTGCAGGTGTCATAACGTAATTAACACTTACATTATCACCAAAGCTAGGATTTTCCTTTGCCATTTGTAGCATTGTTAGTGCTGTTGGACCTGATAAGTAAGAGGCATTAATCTCTATGTCTTCTACCTCAACCTCCACTTGGCAACCAACCAAGAGTAGCATACTTACTAAAAGAACTACTCCTATTAATTTTTTCATTTCGTTTCTCCTCCTTGTTTGAAACATTTTATTTCTGAATATATTTTACACATTATTATAACACTTATAAAGCTTTTGCAGGAAATTATACTTGGTACAGAGAATATAGGTGTTAAGTTCTTTTAATATTTTATAAGTTTTATAACAAATTTGAAACTAAATTTTCTTAGGATGTTTTTTTGATGACAGTACATATTAATGCTAAAAAAGGTGATATTGCTGAAACAATTCTTTTACCAGGCGATCCATTGCGGGCAAAATTTATTGCAGATACATTTCTTGAAGATGTAAAGTGTTTTAACACTGTTAGAAATATGTTAGGGTTTACAGGGAATTGGAATGACAAAGCTATTTCTGTCATGGGTACTGGGATGGGCATGCCATCAATTGGCATCTATTCACATGAACTGATAACAGAGTTTGGTGTTAAGAACTTAATCCGTGTTGGTTCTTGTGGTTCCTTTCAGCCTCACGTTAAAGTACGAGATGTGATTTTTGGTTTAAGTGCTTCCACTAATTCAAGATTTGCACACCAATTTGATACCCCAGGTACATATGCACCTACAGCAGATTTTGATTTGCTCATGAAAGCAAAAGCAGAGGCTGACAGATTAGAAATACCTGTACATGCGGGAAACATTTTATCATCTGATATTTTTTATGATGCTAATCCAGAGGCATGGAGAAAATGGGCAAGAATGGGTGTCTTAGCTGTAGAAATGGAAGCTGCAGCGCTTTATTTAAATGCTGCTTATCTAGGAGCTAAAGCCCTTGTTATTTTAACAGTAAGTGACAGTTTGGTAACAAAAGAAGCTACTTCTTCAGAAGAAAGAGAGAGAACTTTTACAGAAATGATGAAAATTGCCTTAAGTTTAGCTTAAATAGTCACATAAACAAGATTAGCTTAGAGCTTTCCATTTACATGGTTAGCACTAAGCTATTTTTATAATCTCAAAACTTTTATTCTTTTCTACCTTCAGCTATAAGCTTTATTCCTGTTTTAGTTATCTTAATTTTTTTGTATTTTAAAAGCCTGCCAATAGCTCTTTTAAAAGCTCCTTTACTCATTTGCAAAGTATTCTTTATCTCTTCAGGGTCAGAGTTGTCATTAAGAGGTAAGAAACCATCTCTTGCTATTAGCTCATCTAAAATAAACTCTGCGTCGTCATCAAGCTGTTCATGTACCTGTTTTCTTAAGGATAAATCAAGCTTTCCATCTTCTCTTACTCTCATAATCCTTGCATAAATTCTATCACCATACTCAAATTCTTGATAGATTTCACTTTTTGGAATTAACCCATAATACATGTCCTCTACAGCCACAAAAACTCCCCATTGATCTGAGAAATCATATACAGTACCTCTTACCATATCCTCTTCATTATGTTCTTCAGAAGGCTTTAAGTATTTATATATATTCCCTGTGGCTACAAGCTGTTTATTGCCAGGGCTAATCAGAGTCACTGGATAGGCATATCCTTCTTTTATTGGAAAAGGTTGCTCATTTGTAGGCCAGAACAAATCGTTTGGCAGCCCCCAATCTAAGAAAGCACCACTGCTTATAATAGTCTTAACCTTGAGTGAAGCAACTTCACCTACTTGAATTTTTGGAATATCAGTAGTAGCAACTAATTCTCCTTCTTTATTAACATATACAAAGGCACGTACTTTATATCCTACTTTTAAGTTTCTGTTTTTATTTGTTTTGTTAAGTTGTATTCTTTCTCTTACGCTATCGTGCAAAAGCTTATAATAATCTTTGTCTTCATAAACTACCTCAAAATTGTAAGTGTAACCAGGTCTCATCATTCAAAACACCCTTAAATTAAGTATTTACAGCAATTAACTGTATTTTTCTTTATTATACATTAACTTTGATAATTATAGTAATTTTCAAGAAAATAAACTTCTTAATACGCTATGCAGTACTTAAAAACCAGTAATTTACCGAATACATTAATAACAATTTATTAGGAGGAAGAAAAATGCAAAGAAGAACTACTGTGTATGCTTTTTTAACTCTAGCAGTCTTATTACTCATGCCCATATTGGCACATGGGCAAGATATAGCAAATATTAAAGGAGGTCCTCCTGCTCATGCAATTGAAAACATGAATAGAGGCGGACCACCCCAACATGTTTTAGATAAGTTTAGAGAAAGAAGCAATACTGATGAGTCTGTGATGGAAGTTCTAGAGCAGGCTTATGAAAACAGTAAAATGGCAAATGGTGCTATTCCGCTTCAAGCTCAGCTTAGACAAAACTGGAGAAAACAGGTAGAAAATAATTATTCTTTAGTAGAAATTGAAGAAATTGAAGAACTTTCAAAACATTTGCTTGATCAGGGCTATAATGTTGTCCCAGTGACAAACATCATTTCTTATGGCAAAAGTATGAAATTTGATGTTCCACCTGTTATAAAAGATGGACGCACTCTTGTACCAGTCAGAGCCATGACTGCTGCTTATGGATTTGATGTTGATTATAGTCCTGAACAAAAGAGAATAACACTGATAAGAGACAACTTAGAAATAGTATTCATCTTAGAAGATTACGAGGCTATTGTAAATGGAGAAATAATACAGTTAGATGTCCCACCATCAGCTATAAATGGCAGATCTGTACTTCCTCTTAGATTTTTTATTGACCAATTAGGAATAGATATTAAATATAACCCAGAAGATGGATCTATAGACATTGGTGCTGATATAGAAGAAATGGAGGACTTTTACGCATCACTATTTGATAGTATTGTTGATTATATTAATAGAAAAGATGCTGCAGACTATTTAACTGAAGCTGAAACTCAGTTAATTGATGATTATATTTTAGAGCTTATTGATATAGCAAATGACCTTCATACAGCTATAGAGAAAGAGCTTGATGTTTCGCTCGCTGAGTTAGAAAGTTTAACAGATCAGATTAAGGAGCAACTAGAGCTACTTTTTGATCAAGAATACTCTATTATAGCTGACATAGAAACACTTTATGAACACTTAAATCAGAGCATTATAGATAGCATTGAACAAAGAGAAGCTTACGCTAAATTACTTTCACAAGATGAAATTGATGAAATTAATAGTATTTTAGATGAGATGCTCGCTATAGCTAGTACTCTTGATTCTGCTATTGAAGAAAACACCGCTATAAATACTAAGTATTATCAAAGACTAATAGAAGAATTGAATGAGCAGTTAGAAGTAATTTTTGAAAATGCAGAATATCTTCTAATAATAGAAGAAATAGAAGATTATCTAATCGAATTAAATCTAAAGATAAGTAGCATATTAGAAGAAAGAGAAGATATAGAAGATAAACTTACTAATGAGCAAAGAGACGAACTGGATGATTTAATTGCAGCGCTAATCAAAAATGCAGAAATAATTGAAGAAGCTGTCTTAGAAAAGGAGCCCTTAGGCTTTGAAGAACTAAAAGAAACAATAGAAGATGAACTTATAAGAGTTGAAACTGTTTTCGATGAAGCATTAAATAAATACCAGTTAACTCAAATGAAACAACTCTATTTTGACGTAGTTAATAAAATCACTTTACTGAACGAGCAAATGTATTTAGTTGGGGATTCATTAAGTCAAATTGATCTTTTTAGAGTTGAAAACTACATTTTAGAGATAGCTGACTATGCAAATGAGATATATGACCATATAGAAAATGAAAACATTATAGATTTAGAAGAATATGAACTAGCCATACAAGAAATTGTAGATGAAATCAATAAAATATTCTCTAAAGAAATCTAACTATTAAAAGGCTTCTGCATTTCTAGCAGAAGCCTTTCTTAATCCAACTTATAATGAAATCAATAGTATATATTTCGTTGTCTTGTCAAAGAATAACGCATCTACTATTAACCTCTATGAAGAATCAACTCCTCGCTTTCTTAAATTATATGTTAGAAATTAGTTAAGCTTTAGTAAAAGCCTGATATGATATAAGATTATTAATATAAGACTGATATTTCTTATACTACTTCCATTAAGCACAAGAATTATGTTAATGTAAGTATATTAAAAAAATATCAATAGGAGATTTTCAATGGATTATCCAAACCTAACAATAGACACAAAGAAACTTAGAGAGAATACTCAAACTATAATCAACTTATGCAAATCTAAGAACCTTTCTTTAACAGGAGTTATTAAAGGTATGACTGCTATGCCTGAATTTACCAGGATTTTGATTGAAGAAGGATGTGCTCATATTGCATCCTCAAGGCTAAATCAGCTCATAAAAACATCTGAATTATTCCCTAATGTTGAAAAAATGCTAATAAGAACACCCATGCTAAGTGAGGTAAAAAACGTAATAAAACATGTGGATATTAGTATGAACACAGAAAGGGTCGTCCTACAAGCATTAGATAAAGAATGCGAGTTAACTAACAAGAAGCATAAAGTACTTCTAATGTATGATGTGGGTGATTTAAGAGAAGGAGTTTTCTGTCAAGAAGAACTAGCTGACTTAGCACTATATGTTGAAAATGAGTTAAGCAACTTAGAATTGTTTGGAGTTGGCACAAATTTAACATGCTATGGCACAGTCATTCCTACTGTAGAAAATGCTAATAGATTAGTAAGTGCAGTGGAAAGTGTTGAAGGTAAAATAATGAGGCCTATTGAGTTTATTTCAGGGGGATCAACTACTTCATTGCCACTCCTTATTAATGAATCTATTCCTAGCAAAATTAATAATTTTAGAATTGGAGCTGCCATAATGACTCCCTTAGAGCTTATTGTTTCCTGGGATACAAACATCAAGGGGTTAAACTATGATGCCATAACTATTGAAGGTGAAATAATAGAAATTAATAAAAAACCGTCAGTCCCTATAGGAGAATTAAATGTTGATGGGTTTGGCAATAAACGAACTTTTGAAGATAAAGGTATAAGAAAAAGAGCCATAATTGCTATTGGAAATGCTGATGTTGGTGATTGCACAAATCTGTATCCACTTGATAGCAAGATTAAAGTGTTAGGAGCAAGTAGTGACCATATGCTTTTAGATATAACTGATACTGAAAATAACTACATAGTTGGCGCTAAGCTGTCTTTTCTTATGCATTATCAAAACGTGCTGTTTGCTATTAATCAACCTGCTGTTTATAAAACATTTTTAACCTAAATTAAGGAAGAAAATTTTCTTCCTTAATTTAGAGCCATAGATTTTAATGCTGTTTCATCAAGGATTTCAAAGAATGATTTATGAAACTCGATTACTCCTTCATCTCTCATCCTACCTAACTCTCTTGACATTGAGGGCCTTGATACATTCAAGTAGTCTGCCATTTCCTGCCTATTAAGTCTTAATTCAAAACTTAGAGTTTCTCTTTCTCTGTATTCGTCCCATAAAAATGCTGCCAGTTTCCCTCTCATACTTTTTATACTTAAATAATCCATTTTCTTGTTTAGAAAAGCAGCTCTTTTGCTAATTAAACCTAGTAAGTTCTTAATAAATTGAGAATGCCTTGGGCATAGATAAGGACACTCTCCTTTTATCTTTGCTGACTTTAAGAAGGCAATCTCACAGTCTTTACTAGCCTGAACTGAAGCTGGCCATTTTTTCTTCCCTGCAAAAACTGCTACCTCTCCGAACACTTCGCATTTTCTCAATTTTCTTAAGACCATTCCATCACCACTATAACTCTCTTTAAGAATAGTGATTTCCCCATTGAGGACTATACCGACACCTGTTAGCTCATTCCCTGCAACTACTATGAAATCATTTTTCTTAAAATGCTCTACTCTGGGATCTAGACACTTCATCATAGCTGAAATTTCGTTGCTGTCAATACCTTCAAAAAGTTCGCATCCAATAAAAACTTCTCTATTCATCTTATCTCTTCTCCTTTTTCGTAGCTATAGCTACATACAGTCTTTGTTTATTATCTTATACTTAATAATAGAGTATGGCAATTAAAATATTTTAATAGGGGGCATAAAATGATTGAAAAGACATATACGTTTGAGTCATCAGAGAAAAAACTTATAGAAAGAATAATAAGTGATGAGAATGTTGATATTAATCATGTAGTTTTAGAAAGCAAAGATTCTTTACCTGAACATTACTCTAATTCAAATGTTTATTTAATAATACTCAAAGGTAAGCTGACAATTTCTTTAAATGATTCTGCTAAAGTGGTATATGCTTCAAATCAGATTATTAATGTTCCTTACAACACCAAGATGCATATTGCAAATGAAGAAAAGAGTTTATTGGAGTTTTTCATTGTTAAAGCACCCAGTCCAAAGACTTTTAATTAATTAGGAGGTAGTTTTATGTCAATGTTTTGTTATCAATGTGAACAAACTGTAGGTGGAAATTCCTGTACTAAAGTAGGTGTGTGTGGCAAGCAGCCCTCAACATCTAATTTACAAGATGATTTAACTGTTGCTCTTATTGAACTAGCTTTTGCTAGCGGAAAAGGTTATGGCGATGAAGAAGCAAAACTAATGATGCAAGGGTTGTTTACAACTGTTACTAATGTTAGTTTTGACGATAATAGCATAAGAAAGTTACTTGAAAAAATTAACTCAGCGACCAAAAATCTAGATTGTTCCATAAAAGTAGACTTAGACTTATGGGAAGGCAATCAAGATGAAGTGTCATTAAGATCAACTCTTTTATTTGGCTTGAGAGGAATGGCTGCATATGCTTGGCATGCTTATCGTTTAGGCTTTGAAGACCAAGAAGTTACAGACTGGTTTTTCTCAGGCATGAGAGCAATTGGTCAAAGCCATGAAGTCAGTGAGTGGTTGCAGTTGCTAA
>PWPR01000068.1 GCA_003557085.1 Clostridia bacterium
AGCAATTTCCAGAGGTATGTTTGCTAATATAAAAAGATTGCCTGAAGCAGGAAAGGGTTTAGAAGGAGTATATGAGAAATCTGAGGATTATATCAACCCATTTATTGATATTTTAGAGAATAAGTTAGGGATAGGAGGTAAAGTAAGTGAATAAGATTAAGCCCTATGGTGATACGCTAAATGATGGTAAAGTCCAAGTTTCATTTACTCTTCCTATTGAAAAGTCAGATAAAGGCGATGAAGCTGCACGCCAGATCGGCATTAAAATGGGATTGTCAGAAATAGAGATAGCTCATAGCGCAGTGCTTGATAACACTTATAGCTTTTATATTTTGTATGGGTCTTTTGGGCAATCTATTGATTTAGATAAGATAAATGTGCATAAAGTCGAACTTCAAAAAATGGATTTTTATGAGATTAATGAATATATTCAGAAATACATCGGAAGAAAAATAACTATTGTTGGGGCTTGTACTGGTACTGATGCACATACAGTAGGACTTGACGCAATTATGAACATGAAGGGATATGCTGGAGAGTATGGATTAGAAAGATATCCGCAAATAGAAGCTTATAACTTGGGGAGCCAAGTTGAAAACTATAAGCTAATAGAAAGAGCAAAAGAGTTGCAAGCAGATGCAATTTTAATATCACAAGTTGTAACACAAAAAGATATACATGTTAAGAACTTAACAGAGTTTATAGAAATGGCACATGCAGAGAAGTTAAATGAAAAGTGTTTACTTATTATTGGTGGTCCTAGGATATCAAATGAGTTAGCGGCAGAGCTGGGATATGACGCTGGGTTTGGTAGAGGCACATTACCACCTGATGTAGCATCATTTGTAGTTACAGAAATTGTAAAAAGAAAAATGAACAAATAGGAGGAATCTGATTTGGAGAAAGTAATGATAAGATTAAGAATGAGCAGCCATGATGCTCATTACGCTGGAGACTTAGTGGATGGTGCAAGAATGTTGCAATTATTTGGTGATGTTGCTACTGAATTGCTTATTAGAAACGATGGAGATGAAGGTCTTTTTGTTGCTTATGATAATGTAGAATTTTTAGCACCAGTTTATGCAGGGGACTATATTGAAGCTTTTGGTAAGATAACAAAAGTAGGGAACTCATCAAGAAAGATGGAGTTTACTGCTCAGAAAGTTATAACATCAGCTAAGATAGAAAGTCAGCCTTCTGCCTGCGATGTATTAAATGAGCCAGTTATCGTTGCAAAAGCAAGTGGGACATGTGTAGTTCCTAAAAATCTTCAGAGGAACTAATGTTATGCAAAAACTTATAATTACAGCTGCTATATGTGGTGCAGAAGGTACTAAACAAGATAATCCAAACCTCCCAATCACTCCCTTAGAACTAGCAAGAGAAGCAAAGTTAGCTTATGAAGCTGGAGCTAGTATTATTCATTTGCATGTAAGAGATGAAAAAGGTGAACCAACTCAATGTGGTAAAACATTTGACAAAACGATTAAGCTTATCAGAGAAAAATGCCCTGATGTTATCATACAACCATCTACTGGTGGGGCTGTCGGGATGACTAAAGAGGAAAGAAAGCAGCCACTAGATCTTGATGTAGAAATGGCAACATTAACAACAGGAACTGTTAATTTTGGTGATGGAGTTTTCTATAACTCTCCAGAGTATATTGAATATTTTGCAAGTATTATGCAAGATAATAATATTAAGCCAGAAATTGAAGTTTTTGAAGTAGGAATGATAAACAATGCTTTGAATTTATTGAAAAGAGGACTCATAGAGGCTCCACTTCATTTCGATTTTGTTATGGGAGTTCCGGGGGGAATACCAGGAACAATTAAAAATCTTACACTCTTAGTAGAAACCGTCCCAGAAGGATCTACATGGACAGTTGCGGGTATAGGAAGATCAGAACTGCCTTTAGCTGCAGCTGCAATAATTATGGGTGGACATGTGAGGGTTGGATTTGAGGACAACTTATACTATAGATATAAACAATTAGCAAAAAGTAATGCTGAATTAGTGTCACGAGTCGTTAGGTTAGCTAAAGAACTAGAAAGAGAGATAGCTAGCCCACATGAAGCTAGAGAAATATTAGGTCTTATTAAGGAGTAACTCAATGAATAAAAATGTTGGAAAAGATTACTGGAAAGATGTTGACAAAACTAAGTGGGAAGATTGGCATTGGCAAGTAAGAAATAGGGTTAGTGATCTTGAACAATTGGACCAGATTATAAATCTTAATGAAGCTGAAAGAAAAGGTGTAACAAAATGCTTGGCAAGTTACAAGATGGCTATCACACCATATTATGCATCTCTAATAGAAGAGAATGATAGCAATTGTCCGATAAGAATGCAAGCTGTACCAACAGAAAATGAAGTTTTGAAAAGCACGTATGATATGGATGATCCATTGCATGAAGATCAAGATTCTCCTGCTCCTGGATTAACTCATCGCTACCCTGATAGAGTTCTTTTTCTAATAACAGATCAATGTTCAATGTATTGCAGACACTGTACTAGAAGAAGATATGCTGGAAGTCAAGACAGTGCTCGACCACTAAAAGATATTGATGCTGCTATTGAGTATATCAAGAGTAACTCAGTAATTAGAGATGTCTTGCTTTCTGGAGGGGATGCTCTTTTAGTAAGTGATGAAAGATTAGAATATATTATAAAAAAGTTAAGAGATATAGAGCATGTTGAAATAATTAGAATTGGAACAAGGGCTCCTGTTGTAATGCCTCAAAGAATTACTAAGGAGTTAGTAGGAATTCTAAGTAAGTACCACCCTATATGGCTTAACACTCACTTTAATCATCCTAAAGAAGTCACACCAAGAGCAGAGGAGGCGTTAGCTTTATTGGCTAATGCTGGTATACCATTAGGTAATCAGAGCGTCTTATTAAGAGGTATAAATGATTGTCCTTATATTATGAAAGATTTAGTACATAAATTAGTAAAAAACAGAGTACGACCTTATTACATTTACCAATGTGATCTTTCTACTGGGATATCACATTTTAGAACTACTGTTAATAAAGGAATAGAAATCATTGAAATGCTAAGAGGACACACCTCAGGGTTTGCAGTTCCTACTTTTGTAGTAGATGCACCAGGCGGTGGTGGCAAAATACCTGTAGGTCCACAATACTTGGTATCACATGTTGGAAATAAAGTAATTTTAAGAAACTATGAAGGAGTAATTGCTGCCTATGCAGAACCTACAGATTATACTAATCCATGTGTAGACTGTGAGGAATGTGAGAATATAACATCTTGCAATTCAATTGGAGTAGAAAAGCTATTTAGAGGTGATGCAGTTAGTCTTTAACCAAAAGAGTTAGAAAGACACAATAGAAAATAGGAGGTAAGCTAATGTCATACAAGTATATTAAGTTTGAAGTGGAAGATCATGTTGCTCTAATAACTGTTAACAGACCAAAAGCTTTGAATGCTTTGAACTCTGATACTTTGAGAGAAATTGAGAAAGCAGTAGAAGATATTGCATCTGATGATAGTATTTACATAATGGTCTTTACTGGTGAAGGCAAGTCTTTTGTTGCAGGTGCAGATATTGGTGAGATGAAAGGCTTTACAGCTGAGGAAGCAAGAAGGTTTGCAAAGCTAGGGCATCAAGTCTTTAATAGAATTTCATCTTTATGTAAGCCAAGTATTGCTGCAATTAATGGTTATGCACTTGGGGGAGGCTGTGAACTAGCACTAGCTTGTGATATTAGAATAGCATCAAACAAAGTTAGAATGGGCCAACCAGAAGTTGGACTAGGAATAACCCCAGGTTTTGGTGCTACAAAAAGGTTAGTTGAGGTTGTTGGGCAAGCAAAAGCTAAAGAGTTGATTTTTACAGGAGAGTATTTAAACGCAGAGGAAGCTTTGAAAATTGGTTTAGTTAATAAAGTAGTTGATATGGATGAACTAATGCCAGTAACAATGAAAATGGCTCAAACAATGGCTTCAAAAGCCCAATTAGCCCTTAGGTATTCAAAGCTTGCTATTGAACAAAGCATCTATGCTGATCATCAAACAGCTAGTCATATTGAAACGTCCGCATTCGCACTATGTTTTGCTAATGAAGACCAAAAAGAAGGTATGAGTGCTTTTCTAGAAAAAAGAAATCCAGACTTTAAATGTAAATAAAGGAGTGTACAATTTGATTAAAAAAGTAGGAGTAATTGGTGCTGGAACTATGGGGACCGGGATTGTGCAAGTTTTAGCACAAAATAATTATGAGACACTATTATGTGATAGAGACATAGATATTGCAAAAAGAAGCTTAGAGAGAATTGCCAGTATTTTTGATAGACTCATTTCTAAAGATAGAATGACTATTGAAAATAAGGATGCAGCATTAGCAAGAATATCTACTGTAAACAGTTTAGACCAGTTAAAGGATTGCGACTTGGTTATTGAAGCAGCTACTGAGAACATGAATGTTAAAAAAACTATTATGAGTGATGTATCAAAAATATGTAAAGATAATACTATTTTAGCTACAAATACATCCTCTCTTTCTATAACAGAACTGTCACAGGCAGTAGAATATCCAGAAAACTTAATAGGGATTCATTTTTTCAATCCAGTTCCTTTAATGCAGTTGGTTGAGTTAATTAAAGGTCTCAGTACTTCAAAAGAAGTTTTTGAAAAATCACTTAATTTTATCAATAGTATCAACAAGAAACCAGTTGAAGTTGAAGAAGCTCCAGGTTTTGTAGTTAATCGTATTCTTATCCCTATGATTAACGAAGCTATAGGTGTTTATGCTGATGGAGTGGCTAGCAAAGAAGATATAGACCTATCTATGAAACTTGGTGCGAACCATCCTCTAGGACCTTTAGCTTTAGCAGATTTAATTGGCTTAGATGTTTGCTTAGCCATCATGGAAGTTTTGCATGAGGAATTTGGCGAAGATAAGTATAGACCTCATCCTTTACTTAAAAAGATGGTTAGGGGTAACTATTTAGGAAGAAAAACTAAGCAAGGCTTCTACAACTATTAATGGGGTGGATAATTTGAGTAAAATAATTAACAGGCAAGAGTTTGCTGATTTATTAAGAGATGATTTATCAATCATGGTAGGAGGCTTTTTAGGAGTTGGTACGCCAGAAAGCTTGATAGATGCAGTTATTGAAAGCGGAATTAAGGATATAACGCTAATTTGTAACGATACAGGTTTTCCTGATAAGGGTGTAGGAAAATGGATAACTAAAAAAATAGTAAAAAAAGCAATTACTTCACATATTGGTACTAATCCTGAATCGGGTAATCAATTAAATAGTGGTGAAACTCTTTTTGATTTAACACCTCAAGGAACGTTAGCTGAGCAAATTAGAGCAGCAGGTGCTGGATTAGGTGGAATTTTGACTCCAACTGGGATAGGGACAATCGCTGCTGAAGGCAAAGAAATTATTAAAATAAAAGAGAAAGAGTATATTTTAGAAGAAGCATTAAGTGCTGATATGGCATTTATAAAGGCTGTAAAGGCAGACAAAAAAGGAAATCTTGTGTACATTAAAGCAGCACGAAACTTCAATCCAATCATGGCATTTGCAGCAGATATAGTGGTTGCAGAAGTAGATGAGATCGTTGAAGCTGGTGAAATCGACCCAGATAACGTTGTTACACCAAGCGTCTTAGTGGATTACATCGTTTTGGGGGTGAAATAATGAATCCTAAAGCAAAAATCGCAGCACGTGTTGCTAAAGAGTTTGAAAGTGGAGATGTGGTTAATCTTGGAATAGGTTTGCCAACTTTAGTTGCAGATTTTATCCCACAAGGAATTGAAGTGGTTTTCCAGTCTGAAAATGGCATTTTAGGTTTAGGCCCTAGTCCAGAAGAAGGACAAGAAGATCCATTAATAACAAATGCAGGTGCGCAACCAGTTACAATTTTACCAGGTGGATGTTACTTCGACTCAGCAACATCTTTTATGCTAATAAGAGGAGGGCACGTGGATGTTACAGTTCTAGGTGCGTTGCAAGTAGATGAAAAAGGAAATCTAGCCAACTGGATGATACCAGGGAAAATGGTTCCTGGTATGGGTGGAGCTATGGACTTAGTAACAGGAGCTAAGAGAGTAATAATTGCCATGCAACATTGTACTAAAAGTGGCGGCTCAAAAATCCTCGAGGAATGCACTTTGCCTTTAACAGCTCAAGGTGAGGTAGACTTGATTGTAACAGAATGTGCAGTGATGAAAGTTACAAATAAGGGATTATTAGTGCTTGAAATTTCTCAAGATATAACAAAAGAAGAACTGCAATCACAAACAGGTGCAAAACTGATATTTACTGAAGAGTTAAAAATTATGGAGGAGGCTATTTAATGAGACAAGTAGTAATTGTTAGCGCAAAACGAACTCCTATAGGAAAATTTGGTGGTACTTTAGCTAAAACTTCTGCAGTGGATTTAGTAAAAGTTGCTATAGAAGGAGTACTAGAGGATGCTGGGATCGAAGCTTCTCAAGTAGAGGATATTATTTTTGGGAATGTTTTACAAGCAGGTCTAGGACAAAATATCGCAAGACAAGGAGCCATTAAAGCAGGCGTGCCAGTAGAAGTCCCAGCTGTTACGATAAATAAAGTATGTGGCTCTGGACTATACTCAATCATTACAGGTGCAAGAGAAATAATGCTTGGAGAAGCTGACATTGTAATAGCAGGCGGCTCAGAAAATATGAGTAGCGCTCCATATTATTTAGATAAAGCTAGAGATGGATATAGAATGGGTAACGGAGCAGTTATTGATGGAATGATTAATGATGGCTTATGGTGTGCTATAAATGATTATCACATGGGAATTACAGCAGAAAATTTGGCTGAAAAGTACTCTATAAGTAGGGAAAAGCAAGATGAATTTGCAGCAAACAGTCAGCAAAAAGCAGAAAAAGCTTTAAAAGAGAATGTTTTCGCAGAAGAGATTATCCCTGTAGAGATACCACAAAGAAAAGGTGATCCAGTACTATTTGATAAAGATGAGTATCCCAGACCAGGTGTAACTGCTGAAGGTATATCTAAGTTAAGACCAGCTTTTAAAAGAGATGGTAGCGTAACAGCTGCAAATGCATCAGGTATTAACGACGGATCAGCTGCTGTTTTATTAATGAGTGAAGAAAAAGCAAACGAACTGGGTCTAACACCACTAGCAAAGATTAAGGCATACTCTGCAGTTGGTGTTGAGCCATCAATAATGGGTATAGGACCAGTTCCGGCTATTAAAGAGGTTTTACAAAAGGCAGATTTATCTTTGGATGAAATAGATCTTTTTGAAGCTAATGAAGCTTTTGCCGCTCAATCTTTAGCTGTCGCAGAAGAACTAGATTTAGACCTTAGCAAAGTTAATGTAAATGGAGGTGCAATTGCACTAGGACATCCTATTGGGGCTAGTGGAACAAGAATTCTTGTAACATTAGCACATGAAATGAAGAAAAGAAATAATAAATATGGTATCGCTACGCTTTGTGTCGGTGGCGGAATGGGCGTAGCT
>PWPR01000149.1 GCA_003557085.1 Clostridia bacterium
AGGCTGCCATACATTTTCAGCTATTTGGGCGCTAATGTACTGTTTAATTTGAACATATAAAGGAACACCTGATTTTCGGTTCAATTCTATAGACATTGAGCACCTCCTAAATTGGCTTAATGGACTAGTCCATTGTTCCTTTGCATTATACTACACATACAATAATTTTTAAAGGCTTAAGTTGTTTAAATCCTTTTATTTTGCTAAAAGCAAAAAGACTTTTGTAATTACTTGCTTTATCATTACATTAAATGTTAGTTATTTACTTTTAAAACAAAAAAAACCTCTACTTAATTATTCAGTAGAGGTTACTTAACTTGAAAAATGCTTCTTGATTTAATTATATAGTCCAGACCAGAAAAGAGTGTGATGATTCCAGCAGACCAGATAAACAAGTTTACAATAGTATTTAAATCACTATCTATTAAGTTACTAAGGTATAAAATAATTACCAGTAACATTTGAATTGTTGTTTTTAACTTACCAAATACACTCGCTTGGATAACTGCTCCTTCAGCTGCAGCAATTGATCTTAATCCAGTTATAGTCAGTTCTCTAGTTAATACAATTATAACCAAAGCAATAGGCAATTGACCTAAAGTTAAAAAAACAATAAATATAGAAAGCACAAGTAATTTATCTGCTAAGGGATCTAATAGTTTCCCTAAATTTGATGTCACTTTATATTTTCTAGCCAGATATCCATCTAAGGCATCACTTAAAGCTGCAATTATGAATATTATTAATCCATATAACATACCAATTGAATCTGCTTGCATAGTAAATAATATTAATGGCACTATTGCTAATATTCTCATTATTGAGATTATGTTGGGAATATTCTTCATTTGCTTCTCCCTAGCAATGAATCAAAGCTTATATCAGTAATCACTACATCTACAACTTCTCCAATTTCTAAGTTTTGCTCGCTTTCAATGTAAAATGCGCTATCAATATTTGGTGCATTTGCTTTACTTAAAACTTCATATCTTGTTCTAGACAACTTTTTACTTACAATAACTTTGACTTGACTATGCAGCATTTTTTTCTTTTTTGTATAAGATATATATTTTTGCTCTTCTATTAGCTCTCTTTGTCTTTCGTTAATAACTTCTTGACTAACTTTATTTTCTAATAATGCTGCATCAGTATTTTCTTCTTCAGAATAACCAAATACACCTAAGTGGTCAAACTTAACTTCATTAATAAAGTCTTTTAAATACTGAAACTCCTCATCTGTTTCTCCTGGGAACCCTACAATTAGGGTAGTTCTTAAAGTCAAGCTAGGAATTCTACTACGCAAACTATTAAACCAATCTGCATTTATAAGTTCTCTAGAACTTCTTTTCATTGCTTTTAAAATATGTGGGTGAGCATGTTGAATAGGTATATCCAAATATGAAGCAATTCTATCTTCTTTGGCGATCAAATCTATCAGTTCAGATGAAATATACCCAGGGTAACAATAAAGCAATCTATACCATTCTATCCCATCAATTTCTAATAAAGATTTTAATAAATCTATAATATTTATATTTGCTGCTAAGTCCATACCATATGCTGTTGTGTTTTGGGCTACAAGATTAATCTCTTTAGTCCCGTTTTCTGCTAAGATTTTTACTTCTTGAATTATTTCAGACAAATTTCTGCTCTGATAATTACCTTTAATAGCTGGAATTGCACAGTAAGAACACTTACTATTACACCCATCAGCTATTTTTACAAAGGCACTTGGTGTTGAATCAACTTTTCTTTTTGTAAAACTCTTCCCAATTCTCTTTGAGTCCCTATATATTTTTTTTGGCTCATTTTCCATTAAAATATCAGCTATTTGGTCAAAATGACCAACACCTACAAAAGAAACTACTTCTGGAATCTCTTGAGCTAACTCTTCTGCATACCTTTCTGCTAAACATCCTGTTACATATACTCTTACACTTTTACTATACTCAGTTGCTGTTAAAATAGCATCAATTGATTCTTCTTTAGCTGCTTTGATAAAGCCACAGGTGTTAACAATAATAATGCTTGCTTTATCAGGACTATATACCTCATTATAGCCTGCTGTACTAATAAGTCCTCGCATTACATCAGCATCTACATCATTTTTATCACAACCAAGTTTAGTGATATAAAAATTTTTCATTTTAATTGTATAGCAACATGAAAGCTACTACAGCGACACTCATAATTATTAACCCACCTATAATTAATAAAAATCTTCTTTGTGTTTTCTTTTCACTTTCAATCTCTTTCAAAGTATTATTAGTCACTAAATCATTTGAAGAATCATAATGCTTTACTCCTGTGTCATCACTATAAAGTTTTAGTAAGTGAGCATAGTCTAAACTAAGCTCTCTAGAGATAGATCTTAAAAACCCCTTTAAATATACTTCTCCAGGCAGTGCAGAATACTCTCCATTTTCTATTGAAGAGAGATACAACTTTCTAATTTTTGTTTCTTCATGTAAGGTTTCGAGTGATATTTCCTGCTTTTCCCGTTGTTCTTTTAGATAAGATCCCAGTTTACTCATTGCTTGCCTCCTAATTACTTTTATCTAATAAATCCTTTACAATGTCACTTTCCATAATGACATCTCTGGGTTTACTTCCTGCATATCCAGTTATAGCTCCTGCATCCTCTAGCTGATCTACTATTCTTGCTGCTCTGGTGTAACCGATTCTAAATCTTCTTTGTAATAGTGATATTGATGCTGAACCATACTCAATAAATACTAAAAGGGCTTCTTCAAATAGTTCATCTTTTTCATCTATTATGTTAGTTTCTGAGGAGTCATTTTTATTAAAACTCTCTTTAGCATAATTAGCATCTTTTTGTTCTCTTATATATTTAACAATTTTATTTACTTCATTTTCGCCAATGAAAGATCCTTGAACTCTCACTGGTTTATTAAGTCCTGGTGGCATGTATAACATATCTCCGTTACCAAGTAGTTTTTCTGCTCCTGACATATCTAAAATAGTCCTACTATCAACAGAAGAGGAAACTGCAAAAGCTATTCTTGCAGGTATATTGGCTTTAATTAAGCCTGTAATAACATCTACAGACGGTCTCTGGGTACCTACTACTAGATGAATCCCAGCGGCTCTCCCCATTTGAGCTATTCTACAAATTGCATCTTCTACATCTTTAGAAGCTATCATCATTAAATCTGCCAGCTCATCTATAACAACTACTACATATGGCAACTCCTTTACTTCATCTTTTGAAGAAGATATCTTTTTGTTATACTGTCCTATGTTCCTTACACCTTTTTTTGCTAACTGTTGGTATCTCTTTTCCATTTCTTGTACGACCCATACTAATGCTGCTGATGCTTTTTTAGGATCAGTTACTACTGGTGTTAATAAATGAGGCAATTCATCATAAATGTTTAGCTCAACTCTTTTTGGGTCTATTAATACAAATTTAACTTGATGCGGTTTTTTGGTTAAGAGAATGCTCGAAATAATAATATTTATGCAAACACTTTTACCAGACCCAGTTGCTCCAGCAATTAAAAGGTGTGGTAAATCATTAATATTTGTGATTACTGGGGTGCCAGAAATGTCTAGACCCAGTCCAATTTTTATACCTTCTTTTGAAGTATCAAATTCATCACTAGTTAGAACCTCTTTTAATAATACAATGTTATTTGTATCATTAGGAACTTCAATTCCAATTGCTGACTTTCCAGGTATAGGGGCTTCTATTCTAATACTTTTTACCGCTAAGCTTAAAGCTATATCATTTTCTAAGGAAGAAACCTTACTAACTTTTACACCAGCTGCTATTTGTAGTTCAAATCTAGTAATTGTTGGCCCAACTGAAACTTTAGTTACCCTAGCATCTATTTTGAAATTTTTAAGTGTTTCTTCTATTTTATAAGCTTGTTGCCTTAAAAACTGCTGACTATCTAGCTCTTTTTCTTCTGGATTATTAAGTAAGTTTAACCCTGGCAGCTTATATTTTTCATCTGGTATTGCTAATTGTACATCTAGTTCATTCTCACTAAAATCTTCATCTTTACTATTTTCATTATCTCTTAGCTTCTTTTCTCTTATATCTTTGACTATTTCTTTAATATCTTCATCTGAAGCTTCTTCATTCTTACTATTATCAGCTAGCTCTTCTTTATCAGTCTTTAGATCAAGTTCAATTTGCTTGCTGTTAGACTCATCTTCATATTTATAGTTATATGTAGGACTTTCAATGATTAACTCTGTCTTACTGCTTTCTTTTATAGGATTTTTCTTAGGTTTTTCATCTATTTTATTTTTGGTTTTATTAAATAATCCCTTTATAACACTTACAAAATTGTCAAAACCACTAACAAAACTTAATCCTGTATATAAAATAAAACCAACCATTAACACAGTTATTAAGATTATATACATACCAATATTACCAAAAGCTTTATTTAGTAAGTAGATGGTATATCCACCAATTAATCCACTACCTAAACCTTCTAGCCCTGCATTATGAGCTTGATCATATGCAATATTTGGAAGACTAATTATATGAATAAAAGATAGTATAGATAATATTATTAGCGACAGATATAGGTATTTAAGTTTACTTGACTTCTCACTTGATTTTAAATTAGACAACCCGGTCACAATCAAACCTGCTACAATAATATATGAGCCATAATTGCCAAATAAACTTGCTAACAATCTATAAATAAACCCACCTATAATCCCTCCATCGCCTTGAGAGTAAATTATAAATGCAAGAAATAAAGCTATAGCAATAAGAGCTATGGCAATTGCTTCTTTTTTGTAATTATTTTTTTTAGCTTTCTTCTTAGCCATTTTAAACTCCTTAATTAGATATTAATAGTAACCATTAATATACCGATAAGAATACAATAATATGAGAAATAGTTCCATTTGTCACTTTGTATTACCTTCATTAATAACTTAATCGCAAAAACACCAAAAATAAAAGATGCTAATACTCCAATAAATAAATCTAATAATATAATATTAGAGTCACTAAGCATAGCTGGTATCTTAAGTATGATAGCACCAGCTGTAACAGGCAAGGACATTATAAATGACCATTCTGCGGCAGTTCTTCTATCTAATTGTCTCTTTAGTCCAGCTGTAATACTCATACCAGACCTTGAAATGCCAGGAATAAGGGCTAAACTTTGAAATATGCCTACAAATACAGCGTCTTTTATAGTAATATCAGATAACTTTCTTTCTCCAATTCTAACTTTAGTTGAATAAAATAAAACAGAACCTGTGGCTATTAAAGCAAATCCCACATAAAGAACTGAATCAAAAAGTTGTTCAAAATAATTATTTAAAGATAATCCCAGAACTACTGCAGGTATTGATGCAGCAATTAATAAAACAACTGGGTTTGTTTTAGTATTAAAATGGTTTTCTTGCTTATTTGTAAATATTGCAAAAAAATCTTTAATTATTAATACTATTTTGTCCCAAAAGCACACCATTATAGAAAATAAAGTGCCAACGTGTAACATGATCTCCATAGTATTGCCTGGGATAGATACATTTAAATATTCACTAAAAATAACCAGATGTCCTGAACTACTTACTGGTAAAAACTCAGTAATGCCCTGAATTATTCCCAGTATTAGGGTTCTAATCATAAGTTCCTCCGATTCTTATCTTAATTACTAAAAATTAACACCATAGACTTTCTTAGTTTTCTATATCTTCTATTTCTGGTCTTTTGTCTCCTGTCATTAAAAGTTCTACAGCTTCATGAACATCAATTTTTTCATGTAAAACATTATATAGAGTTGTCGTTATAGGCATTCTAACATCATATTCTTTAGCCAACTCGTAAGCAATATTACAAGCACTCACGCCTTCAACAACCATTTGTGTATTTGCTAGGTATTCAGATAGCTTTTGGCCTTCTCCAATAGCCATTCCACAACGTCGATTCCTACTATGCATTGATGTGCAAGTAACGATTAAATCTCCTACTCCAGATAGGCCTGAGAAAGTAACACTTTGAGCACCCATAGCAATTCCTAATCGTCTTATCTCTGTTAATCCTCTTGTCATCAAAGCAGCTCTCGTGTTATCTCCTAACCCAATACCATCTAAGACACCAGTAGCTAAGGCAATAATGTTTTTTAGTGCTCCACCAACTTCTACACCAGGCACATCATAACTAGTATATACCCTAAAGAAAGGTGTCATGAAAGCATTTTGCACTGCTAATGCAGTGCTGAGTTTTTTAGCAGCTACTACAGTAGCTGATGGTACTTTATTACCTGTCTCTTCAGCATGATTAGGCCCTGATAATACAGCAATTTCATTTTCAGGAAAAGCATCTTCAATTACTTCACTTAATCTCTTTTTAGTTTGTGGATCAAATCCTTTTCCTATATTAACTAAAACTGCTTTTCTTGATATTTTGTTCTTTATATTAAAAATAGTCTTATAAAGATATTCTGATGGTAAAGCAAATACAATCAAATCTTTATCATATAAAGCTTCATCTATATTACTTGTAGCAATTACTTTTTCACATAAAGTCACATTTGGTAAGAAAGTTACATTTATGTGGTTATTATTAATCTGTTCAATTACTTCTTTTTCTCTTGCCCAAAGTGTGACATTTTCAAAGTTTTCAGCAAGTACTGTAGTTATAGCACTTCCCCAACCTCCAGCTCCAATAACAGATACTTTCTGGAATTTCATTTTTTACGACCTCCTAGAACGTTCTTTAATCTTCCACCATATAGGCGTGCCAGTAAATCCATAAGCCTCTCTTACTATATTTTCTAAGTATCTTTGATAAGAAAAATGCATTAAGTCTTTACTATTAACAAAAAGCACAAACTTAGGTGGCTTTATACCGGTCTGAGTTCCATATAAAATCTTCAGTTGTCTTCCTTTTTTTGTAGGAGGTGGAGTCATATATACTGCTTCTTCGATAATTGTATTTAGAATTCCAGTTGGCACTCTGAGATTTTGTTGTTCAGAAACATACTCAATTAATTCAAGTAACTCAGGCACTCTTTGTCCAGTAAGGGCTGAAATAAATACTATGGGTGCATAACTTAAAAATGGAACTTGATGGTATAAGTTTTTCTTATACTTATCTAGTGAATGCGAGTCTTTTTCATATATATCCCATTTATTAACAACTATAATACATCCTTTGCCATTCTCATGTGCTTGGCCAGCGATTCTTTTATCTTGCTCAGTCAGACCTGTTGTAGCATCAATAAGCAATAAAGCTAGGTCTGACCTTTCAATAGCATCTATAGTTCTACTAGCACTATACCTCTCAAGGTCTTCTGTAATCTTACTCTTTCTCCTTAATCCTGCTGTATCTATTAATATATAGTCTTGATTATTGTATCTAAAATAACT
>PWPR01000005.1 GCA_003557085.1 Clostridia bacterium
ATTACGCAAGATCTAGCTAGATTAAAAGCTTAGAATCTTTCCGAATCTAAGCTTTTCTCTGATTATATTCTATTAGTTACAAGGTGTCTTTTATTTTCACTTTTGACCCACCAACACTATTTGACGTCGAACCAAACAAAAAAGAGCTTTCGCTCTTTAAGTGGTTCGTTCAACAGAAACTTCTAATATGCCATCATTATACTCCACTTTTCCACTATCCACTAGTGAGCCAAGCAAATATAGTTCCTGTTTCGAATTGCTGCTTCCTAATAGACCCCAGTAATATTCTTCTAATTCATTTTGCCTAGGAGCATTTAATGTCTCGTTAAGTTTCTCAAGCTCTTCTGGTTCACATTCGCAATTTCCTCTTAAGTGGATGTTAAATCCACTAACGTTATAAGTCAAATTCATGTCTATGCTACTTATGTCATTCCCAAAGAAGTATCCAATTAGTTCTACTAAAATTTTGACTGCTTTATTTCTTTCCTTAGTCAAAAGATGGCCTCCTTTATTTTTTCATGTTTTTAATTGAGTCAAATATTGGAACCAAGACTGCAGCAACAAATCCTCCTGAAAAACCATTATTATATAAGTTCATACCACCATGTAAATACCCTACATTCATTACAACTGCCATATGTACAAACCCAGCAATTACACCGTATTTCCAACCATAAAAGCCAGCAATAGGAGCTAAGGTTGTGCCAAACAGAGCAGCTAATAATGCTCCTGTTGAAACTGGAGTCCAAATTTGGAGGACAGCTGCAAGATATACCCCAATTAAAACAGGGATAATATTCTTTATATGCTTTCCAAAGGCGCCAAAACCAACAACAGTGAAAATACCGCCTATTATTGGCCCGTTTAGCTCACCACCAACTAATAATATATAAATAGTTGTTAAGTATCCAAGCAATGCCATGTTAATTAATGAAGCGCTAAAGCCTTCAGCACTTACAAAATCAGAAACTAGTCTACCAGGTTGCTTAAATAGTCTTGACAGTTCGCTAAATGAGTCATTACTGAAAAATACTCCTACTATTAGCATAACAGTAAATAACACAAAAAGATAGATTGAAAAGATTTGATTATAACCTTCAGCGACGATCATACTTGTAGCTCCATCAAGATTAAAAGCTCTTAAAACTGCCATAAAAAACATACCTGCAATACCACAGGTAAAGCCAATATTATAGAGATTAAAACCTTGGTGAAAACTAACAAAATGATTTGCAAGAGGAGGCAAGATAAAGCCTGCAACCACACCGAGAGAAACACCCAGTGCTATTGAATATGGGGCTTGTATACCTAATCCAAATGAAACTTGACTTACTAAAGGTCCTAAAGCTGTACCAAAGAAAGCAATTAGTAAATACTTATTAAAGTTTTCTTTTTGAAGTATTGAATATAAATAAACACCTAAAATTACTGGCCAAATATTAAACAAGTTTTTTCCAAAAAAGGAGAAACCACCTATCGTAAATACAGCAGCCATGATTGGGCCATTCATGTTAAGATTATTTTTATAACTAATAAAAACAGCTATAATCATTAACAAACCGGCATTAAATAAAGAAGATCCTAGATTGCCTATTACAAAATAATCTGAGACCAGAATACTAGGAGAAATAAAAATACTTGTAAGCCCAGTTAAAATCTCTAAAGGGTTATTAAAGAGAAAAGATGATGCTAAAATAAAAGTACTAATAGCAATCATAATAATGTATTTTATATCTTCCGTTACTATTATAAATCCTTTTCTTTCCTCATGTTGCAAAGAGGATAAGGCATTTTGTTTCAGTTCTTTCGCTATTATCATTGTTTTGTTCATAATATCAGCTCCAAACATGTTTATATGTTTAACACTAGGTCATTATATCATAAAATTGTGATATGATAACAACCAAAGACATACTTTTTTTACTTAAAAGAAAAATTTTCTCAGATAATAGAACATGTAATACAAATGTTTTGCAACTAAAATATAGAGGTGATACCCATGAAGCACATGCACTTTATAGGCAAATTGAAATTAAAGAAAATTATGAAAATTTTTGTATTTATTTATATAATTTACTTTTTATTTTTTGGAATTTTTATTTTTAATTACAAATATCCTTCAGAGTTTGAGACACCTTTTAGTGAGAGTAGTTCTGTGTATAAAGAAGATAAAGTTATGTTACTAGAAGATCCAATAGATTCTCTAAGAACTAGGCTTCAAGTCATTAGATCTGCAAATGATACAATAGATTTATCTTATTTTTATTTTCGGGATGGATATTCAACAGATTTAATTCTTGATGAGTTAATAAAAGCTGCTAATAGAGGAGTTAAGGTAAGAGCATTATTCGATGGAGTTATGCATGGATTAAGAGGAAGTAACTTAGGAGCACTATATCTCTTGGTGGATCATAAAAATGTTGAAGTCGTGTTTTATGAGAAGCTAAGATTCTATAAACCTTGGGTATTACAAAATCGAATGCATGACAAATATTTAATTGTAGATGATAAATATGCAATAATGGGTGGAAGAAATATTAGTGATAGATATTTTTTTCCTGATTTAAGTGATCACTTTACATATGATAGGGATATGCTAGTTATTAGGGGAAGTTCAACTTCTGTTTTAGATGATATAAATGATTATTATAGCAGCTTATGGTATTTTGAAGGCAATAGAGAACTAAACTATAATATAGGACCAATAAGAAGCCATTTCCTAAGAAAAAGGGAAGTTAAGATTGAAGAAAGTGTAGCTTTCATTGAAAATAAGTATCAAGATTTCTTTAAAGATCTTGATATCAAAGATAGCTTGCATAGTGTTGAAAAAATAAAGTTGATATTTAATCCTTTACAAAGATTTAATAAAGAACCATGGGTCGCTTATGAAATTAACAATCTTATAAGTAAATCTGATTATGCCTTAATAAAAACTCCCTATGTTATAGTTTCAGATAATATTTTAGAGCAATTTTATACATTTTTAGAGAATGATGTGGATGTATTGACAAACTCAGCTAAAGTCAGTCCTAATTTCTTTGCAATAGCTGGGTATTTGAATAATATAGAAAATGTAATTAATTATGTAAATAGCTTTTATGAGTATACTGGTACACACTCTATTCATGGTAAATCGATTATTATTGATGAGGATATTTCAGTAATAGGTTCTTTTAACTTTGATCCAAGGAGTGTATTTTTAAGTACTGAAAGTATGTTAATTGTAGTAAGTGAGTCATTTAACTTAGAGCTTAGGCAAGCGACACAAGTTCAGATAAATAGAAGTGTTAATATTAAAGAGCAGAATAGTCAAGAGTTACCTTTCATTAGATCTGTAGTTATAAATGTACTGAGACGCTTCTTATACTTCTTTACATATATGTTGTAGATAAAACATAAATAACTCTATGATTAGGGTGCTGTATGTGTTAGAATATTTAATCGGAGAGTTTAATGTTTAGATTAGAACAGCTTTTCATATGCAAGATGAATACACGTAAATGGCAGATAATGATTTTAGTTAACACTTATCATTTGGAGGTATTATAATATGTGGAAAAACTTATTAGGGTTCTTAGTGCTTGCAGGTACTAGTATCACATATAAAGTTATGTTGTTTATAGGTTGTGTAGAAGTACATGAGCTAGCAATTGCAACAGCAATATCTGGAATAGCAGCAGTAGGCCTTTATGAACATATTAATGATGTTATAAAGGAAAATGAGAATGAATAAAAAACTAATTGTAATAATATGCTCAATTCTAAGTGTATGTGTAACATGGTACATTAATCATACAATTGGCTTAGGGGCTATTATTGCAAATGGTTTAGTTGGAATGATAGCAGTATTACTTTTACCAAACGATTTAGCTGGGCCTATTTATACATCATCTTTTGTAGGCATGTCAAGTATGGTAGTTATCCCTAGCTTTTTGGCTAGTGTGTTAAGTGGGTTGATAGTAGGAATACTTATAGTACTTACTCCGACAATTTATGCAGGTATAGGCGGTAAGGGCGGTACTACAGCTGCAATTTCCACTATAATTAGCAGACTAATATATGGGATAATAGGTTAGAGTATGAGTAATCTTATTATTATATTAATATCGGTTTTTGGAGGTTGTATAGCATTCTATGTTTCTCATAACCTAGGAAAAGGACCAGTTTATGGGTCTGCAATAGTAACGCTTCTATCTGGAGTAATTTTCATGTTACTAGAGCATTTCGGTGTGAGTGGTTCAGCAGAATTAGCTATAGTAGCAACAACAGCTAGTTATGCAGGTATGGCAAGTAAAAAATACGTGATGAATATTTGGCAAATGGCTGTAGTTGGAGTAATTGCTGGAACATTGTATGTTTTAAGCACAAATTTGTTTGTCGGTATTGGTGGCCGATTAGGTACAATTGCAGCTGTATCGTGTTTTGCTTTTATTGGGCTCAAAAAAATTATTTATGCTAAGTTCCCTAGACTCATGAAGACAGAAGATATCTCATTATAGGAAGGGTTTATGATGGATGTTTATATACAAGTTGCAATAGCTTTTATAGCATTAGCTATTTTCGCAAAGTTATCAAGGTGGACAAATAGTTTTTTTCCGCCTTTTTATATATTAGCAGGAATAGTAACAGGACCATATGTACTAGGTCTGGTGACTAATCAAGATGTTATTGGGGTGTTTGGTGAGATAGGGGTAGTTTTTCTCTTACTATATTTAGGATATGAGTTTTCTCTTAATACCTTAATTGATAGAGTCCAATCAATTGTAAATGCTGGGTTAATAGACTTCGCTGTAAACTTTGGGATTGGGTTTGCTATTGGTCAGTTACTAGGTTTGAATCTGTTTTACTCAATTATTATGTCAGGCATTATCTATATGAGCAGTTCTGGTATAATAACCAAGACATTAATACAGTTAAATGCTGTTAATGATCCAGAGGGTCAAGTAGTTATGGGTATTATGGTTTTTGAAGATTTGGTTATGGTTGTTTTCCTGGTAGTTGTGGCTACTTTGTCAAATGCTAATGGGGATATAGCAATGGGTGCTCTTGGACTTGATATTTTGGTAGCGGTTTTATTTTGCGCTGTAATTTTGTCTATAGCAAAATTCAAGCCATCACTAATTGATAAATATTTAAAAACGGACTCTAAAGAAGTTTTCCTGTTACTTTTTTTAGCTTTAGTTTTGGCAGTTACCGCACTTGGTATGGTATTAGGTGTATCAGAAGCATTAGGTGCTTTTTTCTTGGGCATGTTACTCAGTGAAAGTAAAAGCAAAAAGAAAGTAGAAGCAACAATATTGAAGTTTAGGGATATTTTTGGTGGAGTATTCTTTTTTTACTTTGGAATGAACTTCACATTAGAAGGTATAGATTTAAGCCCTATTATTCTCATAGCTATTATTGTAATCGCAGCTTTAGGTAAGATGATATCATCACTAATAATAGGCAAAATTGAAAAAGGCTCTTTATCTAAAGGTGCTTTTATAGGGTTTGTTACTATACCTAGAGGAGAGTTTTCATTATTAATAGCAGGGTTGGTAACTACAGAAGTATTTAATTTTGAAGCATTCTCAATAATTCTGATACTTATAACAGCAGCAATAAGTACTATTGCTTTTATGTTAATTGAGTTACTATGTAAAAAAACTGAGTTATGTTTACTAAAAAATGTTTTTCATGATGACTAATCTTAGGAGCAACGAAATGAGAATAAGTAAGATGATTTTAAATATTTTAGTAGCAATTATGATTGGTATTTTCACAGGTGTTGTAGCATATACTTTTAATGCTATAATTACTGGTTTTGTAAGCTTAGCTAACTTAGTATTAATAAATAACTCTATATTCTATTTAATATTTCCAATAATAGCATCAATTATTGCTTATTTTCTTTATGTTTTATACTTAAAAGACAATGATTCTGGTTTAGGAATAGTTCAAGTACTAGTAGAGCTTGAAAGAATCCAGACTTTTTTAATGAAACCTATCTCAGTTATTGTTCATGTATTAGGAGCTTTAACTACTTTGATCTTGGGTTTGTCTGCAGGGAGATTTGGCCCAGTTGTACATCTAGGTTCTGCAATTGGTTCTAATATTGGATATTACTTTAACTCTGATGAAGATAGGATTAGGATGTATATTGGATGTAGCGCAGCAGCAGCGATTGCTGCAGTATTTAACATGCCTTTATTTGGTGCTGTATTTGTACTTGAGGTTTTATACAAAAAGCAGTTTTTTGACTTTTTTTCACCAATACTTATATCTAGCTTAACAGCTAATATTTTAAGTAATCTGCTAGGTAATAATGGTATTCCAAGGCTTGATCTAGTATATGTTTACGAGTTTTCTTTAAGTAGTTTAGGAGTTTATCTTATATTTGGCTTACTAATAGGGCTTATTTCTATTGCATACATAGAATCTATTGAACGATTTACTACTTTGTTTAATAAATACAAGAAAAGTGGCTTAAGGTATTTCATTGGGGGTATAACGATAGGCATAATTGCTCTTATTTTCCCTCTCAATTTTGAAATCCATTCAAATACTACGTTTAATGCTTTAATTGGTAATTACGGAGTTAAAACACTTTTACTGATAGCGAGTATTAAGTTAATTAGTACTGGCATTACCTTAGGTAGTGGTTTTATAGGCGGGAACTTCTATCCAGGAATAACAGTTGGAGCTTCTTTCGGTATAGCTTATGGGAAAATATTATCTAATTTAACAAATAACTCTATCAGTGTACCTGCTTTTGGTGCCCTTGGAATAGGAGGAATGATAGGGGGATATTTCAATGCCCCGATATCTGGAATTATTCTAGCCTTAGAATATGCTAATAGCTTTAGCTTGGTCATGCCTGCTATTTTTGTTACTGCAATTTCTGTAACTACCGTATATTATTTATATGGGAAAGATATCTTTACTAAAACATATATAAAAATTTTATCACAGCTGCATGGATAAGCTTAGAGTTAAAACTCTAGGCTTTTTTGCTTTACTTGCATGAAATTATTATTAATTTTATAATAGTAAAAAGAGATTACTTAGTTGTATAAGTGATTGAGCGTATTAAACTCTTACGTATAAGTTGCCTATATTGTTGTTATTTAGTAAAAGAGAAAGGGTGTATAACTTGATAAAAGTCAAAAACTTATATCATTCTTACACAAATGATGATAAGTACGCTGTTAAAAATATCACTTTTGACGTTGAAGAAAGAGAAATCTTAGGATTTCTAGGACCTTCTGGAGCTGGAAAATCAACTACCCAAGGTGTTATGACAGGTATATTGCCATTACAAAAAGGAGAAGTTAAAGTAGGTGAGTTTAATTTAAGTAAAAGAGATAAAACA
>PWPR01000022.1 GCA_003557085.1 Clostridia bacterium
TAAAAGAAGGTAGCAAGGGATGTTAAAGTCTCATCAGCATAATATGTCTAGCTATGCGCTGATTTATCAGCAACCAACTTAATGAATATTATCGATAACATATTGTAAACTGTATTGCCCTAATCATCCGAGTATTACTATGAGTTTGTATGAGCCAGTCATTTAGCAAAGTTGTTACAAGAAAGCTTATTGCTATTAGAGAGAAAAGCACTAACCAAAATTAACAGAAATGGAAGAGGGCTAATTTTAAATGAAATGTTTTAAGAAGACATCAAAATTCCCTTTGTTAAAGCCATAAAAAGTGTTAGAATTGAGGTGTATAAAAACTGTTTATAAAGTATCTTAGGAGGAAAAACATTCAATGAAACGAAAACTTTTTGCAATTTTAATAATTTTAACTTTAGTGCTATTTGCAGCTTGTGGGGGAGACGACACCTCAGCTATCCCAGAAAGTGATCCTGACCCTATTGAAGATACAGAAACTATAGAGGTTGAGGCAGATGTAGAACTTCCTGAGAACTTCCCAGTACTTCCTGATGCAGTACTAGCAAGATATTTTGATATTGCAGGCATGTATCAATATACATTTCACTACGAGGGAAGTGCGAGTGACATGAGAGAATACCTGATACCGAATCTATATGAGGTTGGCATTTTAGCTTCTGGAGGAAGCCAATCACAGTTTGCTGGAGGAAGTGCAGAAGATATAGCTATGTCAAGTGGTGATGAAGAGCCATTCTTAGGATATATAATATTGCACCCAGACGGAGCTAGTGATTATGGGGATATAAAAGGGTATACTTTAATAGTAGGTGATAGTATTTTTAACTATCAGCCATATGAACATCCTGTTTTGCAAGAAGAAGTTGCTGAACCAACAGAACTAAGCATTTTGCCAGGTTCAGTTCTTTATGAATATCAAGATAGACGTGATTTATTTCAAAATGATGAGCTATTTAGGTATTTTTATAAGATTGATTATTTCTCGGGAGAGACTGTTAATGGTGGAGTAAAAGAGTTGTGGGAAGTCTACGAATTTTATGTTAATGACTTAGTAGAAAGAGGATTTGAAGTCCAGGATGACAATGTAATACTAGCCCAAAAAGATGATATCAGCATAAGGGTTGCAATTAGTCCATTTTATGTAGGTGGCTCTATGCACGGTGCATACATAGAGATTATTAAGTAATAAGATTCCCAATAAGAGACTTAAGTTTTCAATAATATAAGCTAGTCAAGCTCTAAAATTTTTTACTAATATGGTATTTAAGGTTTAGAGAAAAAATTAAACAGAGAAATGTAAATGTTAGAAGAGTCATACTGAAAATAATTTCAGTGTGACTCTTCTGTTTTTATTGAGAAAATGTACAAGCTAAGTCAACAAAAAGATTTTCTATAAACCTACTAATATTTAAGTTCTTAACACTTCATGCTATTAGTATTAAGAAGTTAACTGTTAAAGCCTGAGTTTGTTAAATTAGAAGGCAGTTTTGATATGTTACAATACTAGAATCGATCATAGCTAGTTTAACATAATACATTAATATTTAGCTTATCCAGAAGTACTAAACTATGCAATAGGCAAATAAATTGCATTGAGATAGCTTTTAGAACGTTAGTCTCAGAGGATTTCGTAAAGGTGTATATTGTTCTAAACCAAATTGTGCTACTTTTGTATGATAAACTTTAATGGATAATAATATTGTGATATAATTATATATGAGAAAAGGGACTGATGTATGACAAATTTAGTTTGGAAGGATACACGGTTAATAGGTTGCCATTAATAAACTAAATATTTGATAAAGGGAGAAATATATGAGAAAGAAGTGGACAATTATATTATCTGTAGTTTTGTTAGTGGCACTATCAATGCTTATATTGCAAGGCTGCACTACTGAAGTGGCAGATGAGCCAGAACCAGATAAGTTAATGGAGCCTGGTACTTACACAGGTTCTTTTATTGGGTTTTATCTACCAGAAGAAGTTGAGGTTTCTGTTACGGTAGATGAAAACTCAATTCTTGAAATTGATGTATCATTTGATAATGGTGAAACAACACCTATTTTACAATCTGTAGTTGATAAAATGGTGCCAAGAATGTTAGAGCATCAATCTGCGGATGTAGATGTAATTACAGGCGCTACAGTAAGTAGTGTTGCTGTAAGAATGGCAGTAATTGAAGCATTGACAGAAGCTATTGAAGCTGCAGGCGCAGATTCTTCTGTATTAGACCAGTTTAGAGTAGCGCCAGAAAAAGTCTCTGGAGAAGCAGAAATCATTGAGACTAAAATATTAGTAGTAGGAATGGGTGGATCTGGAACAGCAACTGCGATGCGTGCTGTTGAAAAAATGTATGAAGCTGACCCTGAAAATGTCAATGTATTAGCTATTGATAAAGCAGGCAAGTATGGTGGGACTTCTGCATTAACGACAGGAGTAATGGCAGTTAATCCTAGTCGCTTCCAAGAAGAGCATAATGATGGTGCTGATTATATGGATAAAGAGGCGATGCGAGAAGCATGGATTAATTACACAGAAGGAGATCTGAAAGTAGAAGTTTTAGACATGATGCTTGATCATTCTGGAGAGGCATTAGATTGGCTTATGTATGACCATGAGTTTGAGTTTTCTACACCTATGAGTGGGTTTACTCCTGCAGATGTATATGACTGTTGGTATAATTATCTTCCAGATCATACAGGTGCAAATAAGGAGTACATTGCAGAATACTATCATGCTATCTATGAAAGATATACTGACATGGGTGGAGAATACATGCTTGAAACTGAAGCTTACGAGCTTATATACGACCAAGAAAGCCATGCAGTAAAAGGTGTTAAGGCACGTTACTTTGATGGAACAGAATATGAGATTTATGCTGATGCTGTTGTATTAGCAACAGGTGGTTTTGCTGGTAGTAGTGATATGATGACTAACTATTTAAGTGACACATATTATCCTTTACCAGGCAATTGGCAAGTATTTGGAACCTTACAAAATGATGGCAAGATGATAGAAGCTGCAATTGAGCATGGTGCAGGAACTTATAATATTGGAATGCCTCCAATTGTACATCTTGCAGGCACACCAAGATTCTTAACACAGTTTGAAAATATTCCTATACCAGATGCAGTATCCCGTTGGTATGGTCGACCAGCTGTATGGTCACCTGGAGATATTCCTTTGAACATGGTTATAAATCCAAGAAGTATGACCGTAAGCCCAGAAGGTGAGCGTTTTGCTAATGAAGCAGCAATAGCTTTTGATTCTTGGAAAGAAGGACCAACTTTCTATAGTATTTGGGCGGACAATCAAATTCAGCGCCTTAAAACTGAAGGTTTTGAGTTTAGAGATATGGGAATATCAACAGGATTCTTAGGACATGGTTCAGCAATCCCTGTTGACACGCCTTTACCTCAAATAGAAGAGGTTTTAGAAGCTGGAATTAATTCAAGATTTGTATTTAAAGCGGATACCATTGAAGAGCTTGCTGAAATGATAGAAGTAGAGCCAAGTACTTTAGCAAGTACACTGGCCACATATAATGAGTATTGTGAAGCTGGAGAGGATCCTGACTTTGGTAAGACCCAAGCTCAGCTAGAAAAGTTAGAGCATGGACCTTACTATGCAGTAATAGGAGCTCCTTACGCATATAGTACAAGTGGTGGACTAGACATAAATGCCAACTTTAATGTCTTGAAAGCTGATGGTTCAACTCCAATTGAAGGACTCTATGCAGTTGGAACAGACTCAATGGGTGTTTTATTTACAGAGAAAAAGGCATATGTAACATTTGGAGCTGCAGCACAAGGCTGGGCTTATACATCTGGTTACCTCTGTGGAGAAATAGCTGTAAATGAAATAATTTCAAGATAGTTTAGGTGTGAGTAAGTAACATAAAAGAAAGTGTTGCAATTGATATTTGACAATATAAATGTTTAATTATGATTATAAGATACAGTCAAAAAAGCTGTATCTTATTTTTTTTTTGTTATCGCAAAAAATCCAAGAAGAGTAATATAATAATGCTTTATTTCAAAAAGATGAGTTGATAAAAGCTCTAGTAAAGTAGTTGTAAAAAAATAACAGTTCCCATAAAGAAAACTGTTATCAATAATATTTCACTTATACACTTTAGTATTTATACTTTTATATCAACCCATTTACCTTGCAACCATCTTAAGAAAAATATAGCTGCACGAAGTACATGGTCTGCAGACATACCAATCCATGCTCCCGGTAAACCTAAATTAGCATAGTTTACTAAGACATAAGCTAATAGTATTCTTGTAGCCCAAATGCTAATGCCAGTTCCCCACATCACAAACTTTGTGTCTCCAGCTCCTCTTAAGCCACCAGCTGATATTCTAGCAACTCCCATGAATGGGAGGACAAATGCCATAATTCGCAGAACTTCTGCACCTGCAGTAATTACTTCTTCAATATCAGTAAAGAACCACATAAGCTGTCTTGCAAAAATAAATATAATTAAACCTACTGCGCCCATAAAAGCAGCACCCATTATGGTAGTAACATTACCTGCTCTTCTAGCTTCTTCTGGTTGCTCTGCGCCTAAGTTTTGCCCGACCAATGTTGTAGCAGCAACTGAAAATCCAAATCCAGGCATAAAAGCTACAGAGTCAATTCTTATTCCTATTTGATGTGCTGCATAAAGGTTTGTTCCAAGATTTGCAACGATCATTGTGAAACCCATCATAGCTCCCCTGAGCATTAAAGACTCGATGCCAGCAGGGATTCCAACAGCAAGCATTCTCTTAATAGTTTCTTTATGAAATTTTCTAATTTTTGTAATAGGTACTCTAATAAATGATTTCCCACTATTTAATACCCACAGCATTACAATTGTTCCAAAAAATCTAGCTACCATAGAAGCAAAACCTGCTCCTGCAGTACCCATCTCTGGGAAGAAAGCTATTCCAAAGATGAACAAGAAATTAAGTATAACATTAATCAAGCTAACTGAAGCATTTACATACATGGCAACCTTTGTATCACCTAATCCCCTTAAAATGGAAGTAGCTGTCATTGTCACAATTGCAAAGATCATTGCAATAGCTCTAAATCTCAAGTACCCTACACCAACCTCGATAACTTCAGGCTCTGCACCTAAGAATCGAAAACCTGCAGCTGGAAATACTAGTAATAATGAAGCCAAAAAGCAGCCGAACACAGCACCTATTAAAAGTGCTTGTCTAGCAACTTGCTTAGCCCCTTCAAGGTCACCTGCTCCCGTAAATCTAGCTACTAAAACGGTTGCTCCTGTTCTAACAGCTGCAAAAACCGTTGTAATGAACATAACTAACTGGTTTCCTAAGCCAATAGCAGCAATAGATGCAGCTCCTAGCCTTCCAACCATTGCAGTATCAGCTATACCTACTGATGAATGCATTAGCATTTCAATTATAACTGGCCAAGCTAATATTAAAACAGCTTTTAGTAAATTGTCTTGGGACATTTCTGCTAATTTTGATTTATCACTTGCTATATTTTTTTTTGACTTATTTGCTTTTAAGTCTTCTTTGTCTGACACAAAACTCCTCCTAAAACATCTTGGCAAAAATAAGATTGCCTAGCTAATATGATAATACAATAAATAAACAGTTTAAAGGAAAAGATTAGATTATAGAAGTAATTATGAGTTATTCTTGCGTTATTTGGAATTTAATGTCTAATAAACTTTAAGTGCAGACTTTTTCTGAAGTAAGTGAGTTGTTTAATGGCTAAACTTATTGCAGCAGTTCACTAATAAAAAGTTTGATTTATATAAAGTAAAACTTTCCCTAATTGCAAAAATAATGATGCAGAAAAATTGCATCTATATAGCATTAAAACAACGATATTTGGCTCTTCAATGTGATAGAATTAGTATAAAGATTAAATATCACAACATAGTTCTTCTTTACTAGCTATAGCAAGGTTTACATTAGAAAATAATATATCAATAATAGCCTTTTTTTTTGATAGAGGCAGATTGAATTTGCTATTAATAACTGCAAAAACTTTAAGGGTGATAGACTGATTAAGAGGCTTACTCAGGTACTAAATCTACTTTTAAATATTAAGAAATAAACTGCTAGTGTATACGTTAATCTAAAAGTGTACCACACCCCCACCATTTCAATTGTGAACTAGTCCAGAAATAAAATATAATACTCTCATAAAGTAGAAGAGGGTGGAAAGAGGATGATGAAGATGATAAAATCGATAGTTGGAATAGCGTTTGATTGTTTAGATGCAAATGACTTAGCTGATTTCTATGTAAAGATTACTGGTTGGGAAAAAGAAATATCAAGCGATGATTGGGCAGGTATTCGTACCCCTTGTGGTATATTGCTAGTATTTCAGACTGTAAAGAATTACAAGCCGCCAGTATGGCCATGGAAAGAAAATGAACAACAACAAATGGCGCACATTGATTTTCTTGTCGATAATTTATTAGAAGCGGAAGAACATGCTTTGGCTTGCGGTGCAAAAAAAGCTGAAGAGCAATATCACAGTAGTTCTAGCGTAATGATTGACCCAGCAGGACACCCTTTTTGTCTTACATCGGTTCAACAATAGATTCAATAATTATCCATTCATAAAGGTGAGCTATCAATATTTTTGATAGCTCACCTTTATATTAACATATACTCTTTTTCTATTCTAACATCATATAATATGCTTACTTATGCTTCGACTCTTTCTTTTCATAATTACATACATTCTTTGTTTTAGAAAGAACACTAACTTAATTTCCTTCTCTTAGTTTTATCTACCTATTCGTCTGATTAGACCTTCTAAAACTCTAGCATTAACCTCATTTAATTTAGTATTCTCACTTCAAGAAACCACATTATCAGGGATGCTTTTCATTACAATAAATATAATCAAGCTTTATCTTAAATAATAAGTAAATGTTGCCAGGTTTTTTTATAACTAGTAATAATTACTACAACTGAATCTATATCATATCTATTTAAGTGATACCTTCAACTTTTCAATAGTCAAGTCCTAAATATTGTGTAAAATTAGCATAACGTTTTTAATACTATATATGGTCAGGCTTGATGTATGTTCTTGAGGAGTGGGCCCACTCCTCATTTTTATCCATAAGTAGAGCGCCTATCAAGCGATTAGCTGATGGAATATTAGGGAATATTCGAATCACTTTTTCTCTGCGCCTAACTTCTTGATTAAGCCTTTCTAACATATTAGTACTTTTTAATCTATTATGACCATTGGCAACTAATAA
>PWPR01000072.1 GCA_003557085.1 Clostridia bacterium
GATTTGGGAAATAGCTTTAATTACAGCAATTATACGGTTAATGAACTAATTTCACAAAGAATAACAACAACTATGTTGTTAGCATTTTTGTCTCTTCTTTTAGTGGTGGTTTTGGGCATTCCACTTGGAGTTTTGTTAGCAAAAAAAGAGAATACCTGGGGTGGTGATTTATTAAATGCGCTTTCTCAGATTGGTTTAGCTCTACCAAATTTTTGGGTAGCTATAATTGCTCTTTGGTTGTTTGGTTCAGTTTTGGGTTGGTTTCCAATTAGAGGGAGAATAGATTTTAGTAACATAGCTCTAACAATAAGAACGCTAACTTTACCAGTAATAACATTAAGTATAGGAGGAATAGCTAGTGTAGCTAGATATTTAAAAACATCTTTAATTGAAGAAAAAGAAAAGGATTATGTCATAGTTGCTAAAAGTAAAGGGGTTACAGACTCTGAGATAATGAGAAAGCATGTTTTTAGAAACTCTTTAATACCAGTAACAACCGTTATTGGGCTTCTTTTTATAGGCTTGATGACAGGTAGTATTATTATTGAAAACGTTTTCAGCTTATCAGGAATGGGCAGTCTCCTAATAACTTCAATTAATGCTAATGATTATCCTGTAATACAGGGTGTTGTTCTTTATTATAGTATTATTGTAGTATTGACAACTTTTATATTAGACATTCTCTATGTGCTTATTGACCCTAGGATTAAGCTTGATAAAGGGAGGAGCTCATAGATGAAGAGGTATTTTTCTAACAGAAACTTTGCAATAGGTGCTACTATTGTTTTACTTTTATTTCTTATGATGATAATAAGTATAGTTTGGACTCCTAATAGTCCAAATAGGATACATGATGACCATATACTAGAGGGGCCTTCAGGAAGGTTTTTACTAGGCACAGACTATTTAGGAAGAGATATCTTATCAAGAGTTATGATAGCTAGTCAAACAGCCTTTATTATTGGTGGAGGAACATTGATAATCTCTAGCATAATTGGTGTGGCCATAGGTTTAATGAGTGGATATTTTGGAGGTTGGCTTGACGAGTTTTTAATGAGATTTGTTGATGCATGGATGACTATTCCTGGCACTATAATGGTAATAGTTTTTGTGGCAGCATTTGGAAGAGGGATGATTCAGACTTTAATAGCGATTAGTCTAACTGGTTTTGCAAACTTTGCTAAGATTACAAGATCTAAGGTACTAAGTTTAAAAGAATCTGACCATATACTTTGGGATAGTGCTATAGGAGTCAAGAAAAGTAGAATTATTGTTAAGCATATTTTGCCAGATGTAATGCCTACATTGCTTGTTGTAGGTGCTTTAAGATTCTCAAGTGCTATCTTAACAGAAGCTGCTTTATCTTACTTAGGGCTAGGAATACAGCCCCCAGACGCTTCTTGGGGTAATATTTTGACAAGAGCTCAATCATACATTTTGACAAACTGGTTATATGCTTTTATTCCTGGACTATTAATAACATTAATGGTTATTGGTTTTAACTTAATTAGTGATGGATTGAACAAAATCTATAGTGAAGAAGGTGCTTATTAATGTTACTTAAAGTTAGCAACCTTCATGTTTCAATAGGAAAAGACAAGAGTAAAGAGGTTTTAAATAATATAAACTTGGAGCTTGACTCAAAAGAGGTTATTGGGATAATTGGCGAGTCAGGCAGTGGCAAAAGCATGACAGTAAAGGCTCTTTTAGGTCTATTACCTAGGCAGGCACAGATAACTAAAGGTGAAGTAATATATAAGGATAAAGACTTAGTTACATTTTCTGATGAAGAAATGAGAAAACTTTTAGGTAAAGAGTTTGGAATGATATTTCAAAACTCTATGACAGCACTAAATCCATTGATTAAAGTAAAGCATCAAGTTGCAGAAGTAATTAAAAAACATAATAAAGATATTTCAGAAAAAGAGCTCAATAAGCAAGTTGAGCAACTATTAAGAGAAGTAAATATGCCAAATATTGAACTATCCAAAGAAAAATATCCTCATGAGTTAAGCGGTGGGCAAAAACAAAGAGTGTTAATAGCAATAGCAATAGCGAACAAACCAAATATATTAATCGCCGATGAAGCAACTACAGCTTTGGATGTGACTGTTCAATTTCAAATAATTCGCTTATTAAAGAGCATGCTCGATAAGTATGAGATGTCTATGATATTTATTTCTCATGATCTAGGATTGATAAGGCATGTAGCTAACTATATATACATTATGTATGCAGGTGAGATTTTAGAGAGAGGCGAGGTTATGCAAATATTTACTAATCCACAGCATCCATATACTAAAGGATTGATAAGAAGCCTACCAGAGTTTGCAATAAAGGGAGAGCAAATAGAAGTTATTCCAGGGAGAGCATTATCAATAAATGAAAAAGAAAAAGGATGTCCATTTTACAAAAGATGTAATAGAAGACTTGAGGCATGTTTGAAAGAAATCCATGAAGTAGAAATAGAAAATAAGCATTTTGTAAAGTGTATAAATCTTGGTGAAACCCATGAGTAAAGTATTAATTAAAGTAAAAGGTCTCACAAAAGAATTTGAGAATCGGAGAAAAGGGTTTTTTAGTAAAAGATCTTCTCTAATAGCTGTAAATAATGTGGACCTGGAGATACTTGAAGGTGAAACATTAGGTCTTGTTGGCGAGAGTGGTTGTGGTAAATCGACACTAGGAAAGACTATACTGCAGCTTGAAAAGCCTACTAGTGGGGAAGTTGTTTTTGAAGGTGTTGATTTAACTACACTTTCAAAAGCAGAGTTGCGTAGCTTTAGGCAAAATATGCAATTAGTTTTTCAAGACCCCCATAGTGCGTTACATAGTAAGAAGAAGGTAAAGTGGTTATTAGAAGAGCCACTTATAGCTCATGATATAGGGGGTAGAAAAACAAGAAGAGAACTTATAAGAGACTTAATTGAAGTTGTTGGATTAAGTAAAGAGCATTTAGAAAGATATCCTAGTGAACTTAGTGGCGGTCAGGCTCAAAGAATTGGAATTCTTTCAGCACTTATGTTAAGTCCCAAATTTATAGTTGCAGATGAAGCTGTTAGTGCTCTTGATATGTCAATTCAAGGACAAATACTTAACTTATTAAATAGGATTAAAAAGAGATTTAATCTTACTATGCTGTTTATAACTCATGATCTGTCGGTTTGTTATTACATGAGTGACAGGATTGCTGTAATGTATTTAGGAAATATAGTAGAGGTTGGTCCTGCTGAAGATGTGTACAAAAAACATAAACACCCTTATACTAAACTATTGTTTTCGTCCCTATTAACTGTAGACAAAGAAATATTAAATGTTGATATTGTAACTAAAGATATTGCTACTTTAGAAAGTGACTATAGTGGATGTCCTTTTTATGAAAGATGCAATAAGAAAAGAGATAGATGCTTAATGATGTTGCCAAGAATGATTAAAGTAGCTCCTGATCATTTTGTTAGGTGCATATTGTATGAGGAGATAGGATAAATGCGAGTTGGATTTATAGCTGATATTCATATTGATTTTTTTAAAAGAGAACAAGATATAACTAGTAAATTTATTGAAGTGTTTCGCAAATATGCCTTTGATATATTAGTAATAGCTGGTGATATATCAAATAATTATCTGAAGACAATCGCTTTTGTAAAAGACTTGAATGACAAGCTTCCTTATAAGGTATATTATGTGCCGGGAAATCATGATATGTGGAGTAAAAAGGTACAGGCTAGTACAAGAGAGATTTATGATGCATTTAGGAAAGATGAGCATTGTTTAGTAGATAAATCCGTATATTTAAGCAATAATACATATCTAATTGGAGATATTTTTTGGTATGACTATAGCTATGCTGATCAATCTTTTGATATTGAAGATCTTGTGAAAAAAGCTCATGGAAAAAGAGTATGGAGAGATAGTATTTATATTGACTGGGAAATATCAGATGGTGAAGTTTCCCAAAACATGATAGACAAGATGCAAAACCGGATTAATAAAAAGCCTAATGCAAGATATATTCTAGTTTCTCATATGATCAATCACAAAAGGTTTACTGTAAATGGAGACAGAAGAGAGGAATGGAAGTTCTTCAATGGGTTTTTAGGAAGTAAGAGCATATATGATTTAGTAAAAGAGAATAATATCGATACTGCAGTTTGCGGCCATGTTCATTTTAGAAGAGTTATAGAGGAAGAGGATAAGAAATTTATGTGCTGTTGTTTAAGCTATCCAAAAGAATGGAATTATTTTGATAAAACTTCTGATGAATTAAGTTATCACGTCGATTTATCACTTGAGGTGATAGAGGTATGATGAAGATATCTTTAGTAAGACATGGGCACTCTGTGGGTAACTTACATAACACCCTAAGTGGATGGACAGATGTTCCATTAACAAAGCAAGGAAAAGAAGAGCTTTTAGGTTATAAGAGTTCAAGAAATTATCTCACTACTGATGCTTATTACTCGAGTGATTTATCTAGAGCTATTGAAACTGCTAAAATACTATTTCCATATGAAAATATAGAAACAAGAGCTAGTTTCCGAGAGATTAATTTTGGCAAATATGAGAATATGAGTCCAAGGCAAATAAACTTTAAGGACTTCTTTACTAAATGGTTTAGCGGAAAAGAGATTGAAGGTGGAGAGAATTATTATCAATTCACTAAGAGAATAAGCAAATCATTTAGAGAGCTTAACGAGGAAGTTATAAGTAAAAAGCTAGATAGTTATACTTTGGTCAGTCATTCAGGTGTAATTAGAGCAATTCTAGGTTGTTTAGAAAATAAGGGACCTAAAGATTTCTTTGATTATCATGTTCCTAATGGATTAGGATATAATATCATACTTGAATATAATGGGCATGATTATACGCTAATTAAGATAGATAGTATATAAAAATAAGCCAAATCATGACCTTGGTTATCTAAGTTGAACACATAAACAAACCAGGAGTCATGCTTGGCTTGTTCTTATTTTACACTAGGATTTCATTAATAAAAAGAGAAAACTTGCTATATTCAATTGATATTCTATTAAAGCAGTATAAAAGCAGAGATGTTGTTGAGAAAGGTGCTTGAAGGGACAATTTGAACAAAAAATACCTTTAATTGACACAAGAGTTTTATATTTATGATACAATATGAAGAAATAAGTTTAGGGAGATAGTCGATGGATTTTAATTTTAGAAGAGGTAAAACAAAAGAGATAGTAAAGACTCCTGTGATTTTAACTGTTTTTATTTCTTTGAATATTATGGCACATCTAGTAGCTGGGGCGGTCAATGAAGCAGTATCTTTTAGTGTTAAGCTGACAGTCAATTCTGTATTAGCATCATATTTTTTATTTCAACTTAAAAGAGCTCAAAGAATAGATGATTTAACTCAATTACTAACTATCAAGGAGTTTCTTAGAAGACTAGATAGAGATTTGGCTATTAAAGATAATCTCTGTGTTGTTTCAATTGATATGCTTTTATTTAGGAACATAAACTTTAGTTATGGATATGAAAAAGGAGATCAAATCCTAGCTCAGCTTGCCAGTAGAATGAAAAGTTTCTTGAGCAAGACAGAGTATGCCACAAGAAGTTATGGTGATAAATTTTATTTACTACTTAATAGAGATGACAAGGAGTTAACCACTTCGATTAAAGAGCTTTCAAGAATTCTGAATCATCCTTATTTATTAAATGATAATAAGTTTTATATTAGAACAAGGGTAGCGTACTGTTATTATACAGAAGAAAAGTCAGTTGAAGAGTTGATTCTAAAAGCAAGTTTAGCAATGAGTAGTTTCAAGGAGTCTGATAATTTTAACATACAGCAATATGAATCTTGGATGCAAAAAGAGAGAAGAGAGCAAGTCAAAATTATTGAAAGATTGTACAAGGCTGTAGAAGAAAGTAGATTTGATGTATACTTTCAACCAATTCTAAATATAAAAGACAAAGAAATTGTAGCTTTAGAGGCTTTAGTTAGGTGGTTTGACCCGATATTAGGAACAGTTCCTCCTGATAAGTTTATAAATATTGCAGAAGAGCTAGAGCTTATATCGCAAATAGGTGAAATTGTCCAAAGAAAGGTTTTTGAAATCAAGAGACGTTGGAAAGATGAAAATTTCAAGTATATGAACATGAAGGTTTTCATCAATTTATCACCCATTGAACTTAGGGAGAAATCTTTGGTAAACCGACTTGAAAAAATTGATCCAGTGCTACAAAGTCAGATTGGTTTTGAAATTACAGAGGATTACTTCATTGAATCATCTAATGAGTGGAGAACTACCTTAAATATGATAAAGAACTTGGATATTTGCCTTAGCTTGGATGACTTTGGAACAAGATATTCTTCATTTGAGTATTTAAAAGATTTGCCAATAGATTACTTGAAGTTAGACAGAACTTTTATTCTTAATATAGATGATAATAAGAATTATAATATAGTTAAGTTTGTGATAAGTATGTGCCACTCCTTAGGCATTAAAGTAATAGCAGAGGGAGTAGAGCATGAAAACATATATAAGACATTAAAGGAGTTAGAATGTGATTTTGTTCAAGGCTATTATTTTCATAAGCCAATGTCTATTGAAAACATAGAGAAACTTTAGAATTAGACCATGCAAAGGCATGGTTTTTTTAATTTTCCTTATAAAACACTTTAGTTGATTAGATTAATAAAACAATGTATAATTGAAAAATAACAATAATTGGATGTATAAAGGATGATTAAGTATGAAAATAATAAAATTAATATCAATCCTTGGCGTATTAGCTATGACTATAGCTCTTGCTAGTGGTTTCATAAATGGTGATTTTTTTGAAGATGGTGCCAAAATTATAGCAAATCCATGGGGGATTGTATCGCTTGTAGATTTATATGTTGGTTTTGTTTTGTTTTCAGTCTGGATAGTAATTAGAGAAAGCAATGCCTTGGCAATTTTGGTCTGGGTAATTCTCATGATGATATTAGGATTTTTTACAGGGGCAATCTATATGTTGTATGCAGCTATTCAATCACATGATGATTTAGTAGTTTTTATGCTAGGTAAGAAAAGAGCTATGGCTTTAAGAGAAAATTAATAGTTAAGAGTTGATATTATGTCTAGATTTAATGAAGTTATTGATGAAATCAAAGGAGTATTAAAAGGTAAGACTGTAGATGCTATAATTCCACCCATAATCTACACAATAGCTAATGGCTTTTTTGACTTGCAGGCAGCTGTAGTTCTAGCAGTGACAGTTGC
>PWPR01000089.1 GCA_003557085.1 Clostridia bacterium
AACATTCAGATGGGAATTGAATTAATCACACCAATTGCACTAGAAAAAGGAACAACATTTGCGATTCGTGAAGGCGGACGTACAGTTGGTGCAGGTATTGTAACAGGTATTCATATTTAGTATAAAGCCAGCTGAGCTGGCTTTTTTTTCGCAAGCTTACATGATTTATTGACATGTAAAATATTATGTGGTAACTTAGTTGGGTAGCCTTGTGATTAATAGGTAAAATAATATATAAAATTTTGGATGGGGGTGCCCTAAATGCGAGTAGGTATAACTTTGGAGTGCACAGAATGCAAACAAAGAAACTATAGAACAAGCAAAAATCGTCGCACAACAAACAAGCGTTTAGAACTGAAAAAGTATTGTAAATTCTGTCAAGAGCACACACTACATCGTGAAACTAAGTAGTGTAATAAGTATGAGGAAGTGTTAGAATGGCAGCAAAAAGTAAAGCAACTAAAAGCAAGTCAAAGTTTAGATATTTTAAAGAAGTTAGGTCTGAGTTAAGGAAAGTTAATTGGCCTGATCGTGATGAGTTAATCAAAGCTACAGGTGTAGTTATCGTTACTGTAGCAGGATTTGCATTAATGATGACTTTAGTAGACTCTATTTTCACTCAAATAATACAATTGTTGATTTAAGGTCTTTAAGGAGCGATCAGTAAATGGCTGAAAGAAGATGGTATGTTGTACACACTTATTCTGGATATGAGAATAATGTAAAAACTAACATGGAGAAAAGAATTGCTTCTATGGAAGTAGAGGACGAAATTTTTCGTGTAGAAGTGCCAACAGAAGAAGTTACTGAGGTCAAAGGTGGTAAGACTAGAACTTATGATCGAAAGATTTTCCCTGGTTATGTACTAGTAGAAATGATCATAACAGATCAATCTTGGTATGTAGTTAGAAATACCCCCGGAGTGACTGGTTTCGTTGGTCCTGCTTCAAGACCTGTTCCTTTAGAAGAAGATGAGGTCAAGCGAATGCTTGGCGTGACTGAGGATGTCAAAGAAGAGAAAGAAGAAGTAGTGAGGATTTCTTTTGATATTGGCGAGGTAGTCCAGGTTGTAGATGGGCCTTTTAACAATTTTAGTGGAGTAGTTGAAGAAATCTCAGTCTCAAAGAGACGTTTAAAGGTAAGGGTTTCGATGTTTGGCAGAGAAACGCCAATAGAGTTAGATTATAAGCAAGTAAAAAAAATAGAATAAATAAGCAAGTTAAGTAGGAGGTGTAGTGAGATGGCAAAAAAAGTTATTAATGTAGTAAAGTTGCAAATACCTGCTGGTCGTGCAAATCCAGCACCACCAGTTGGGCCAGCGCTAGGACAGGCAGGCGTAAATATTATGCAGTTTTGTAAAGAATTTAATGCAAGAACACAAAAGGACGAAGGGCTAATTATTCCTGTAGTTATAACTGTGTTTCAAGATAGAAGCTTTACTTTTATTACAAAAACTCCACCGGCTTCAATCTTACTAAAGAAGGCAGCTGGTATCGAGTCAGGTTCAGGTGAGCCTAATGTTACAAAGGTGGCAAAGGTAACTAAAGACCAGGTTAAAGAAATAGCTGAAATGAAGATGGTAGACTTAAATGCAGCTACTATTGAGACAGCAATGAGTATGATTGCTGGTACTGCACGTAGTATGGGAATAGTAGTAGAAGAATAATTTTTTTATCGTGGGAGAGAAATCGTTTGAACCACTAGGAGGTATTTAAAATGGCAAAAAGTAGAAGGTTTGTAGAAGCAAGAGAGCTTATTGACAGAGAGAACTTATATGAGCCTGAAGAGGCTATGGAACTTGCTAAAAAAACAGCAAGTGCAAAGTTTGATGAAACAGTTGAAGTAGCAATTAAATTAGGTGTAAACCCTAGACAAGCAGATCAGCAAGTTCGTGGTGCAGTAACACTTCCAGCAGGATTAGGAAAGACTGTTAAAATGGTAGTATTTGCTCAAGATGCTGATGCTGAAGCAGCTAAAGAAGCTGGCGCTGATATTATTGGCGACGAAGAGACAGCAAAGAAAATCAGTGATGGTTGGATGGATTTTGATATGGTACTTGCTACTCCTGATATGATGAGAGTTGTAGGTAGATTGGGTAGAGTTTTAGGCCCAAGAGGATTAATGCCAAATCCTAAGGCGGGTACAGTAACATCTGATATAGCAACAGCTGTACAAGAGTTTAAGGCAGGTAAAATTGAGTATAGAGTAGAGAGAGCAGGTATTGTTCATGCTCCAATAGGAAAGGCATCATTTAGTGTTGAAGATTTGATGACTAATTATGAAGCTTTAATTGATGCTTTAAGAAAAGCAAGACCAGCAGCAGCTAAAGGTGCATACTTTAGAAATATTGCAGTATCAACAACTATGGGACCTGGTATTAAAATATCACCAAGAAGTGCTGCAGCAAAATAATAGTTGACAATATAAATTTAATATAGTACAATTCTTCGTGCTGAAGACAGCAGGAGCCTATAGGGCTTAATTACCTGCCGAGGCTATAGAATAAATTTCATTAGTATTTTTAAATGAGAATTACTCTACCTCTGTGCGTCTTTAGCACAGAGGTTTTTTAGTTAACCCAAGGAGGTGGAACGATGAGCAAAATCAGACAAGCAAAAGAAAAGCAAGTAGCAGAGATAAAAGAAAAGTTTAGTAATGCTAAAGCAGCAATTATCACTGATTATAGAGGTATCAATGTTGCTGACATGACAGAATTGCGCAAGCAACTTCGAGATGCTGGAGTTGAGTATCGAGTATTGAAGAATACTTTTGTGAAAATAGCTACAGAAGATATGGAAATTGAGAATCTAAATGAAGCATTGCAAGGACCAACAGCTATTGCTTTTAGTTATGATGATGCGGTAACAGCAGCTAAAATTATAAGTGAATTTAGCAAGAGCCACGCGCTTAAATTACCACAAGTTAGAGCTGGTGTTTTAGAAGGCAAATATATTAGTGAGAGTCAAGTAACAGATCTAGCTAATTTGCCACCACGAGAAGTATTATTGTCACAAGTATTGAGAACAATGCAAGGACCAATAGCAAACTTCGTAGGTGCAAGCAACAATATTATTACTAAGTTTGTATATGCATTAAATGCAGTAAAAGATCAAAAAGAACAAGTTTCATAAAAACAGGAGGTACTTATAATGAATAAAGAACAAATTATTGAAGCCATCAAGGAAATGACAGTGATGGAGTTGTCTGAGTTAGTTAAGGAAATGGAAGAAGTATTTGGTGTATCAGCAGCGGCTCCAGTAGCAATGGCAGCTCCGGGTGCAGCAGCAGCAGAAGAAGTTGAAGAGAAGACTGAGTTTGACGTAGAATTAGTTGAGCATGGTCCTAAGAAAATCAATGTAATAAAAGTAGTGCGTAGTGCTACAGGTCTTGGTTTAGTAGATGCTAAGAAGTTAGTTGATGATGCTCCATCAATTATCAAAGAAGCTTTACCAAAAGAAGAAGCAGAAGCTTTACAAAAAGAGTTAGAAGAAGCTGGAGCTAAAGTAGAACTTAAGTAGTAAATACATAAAAGCGCCTCAAATAAGGTGCTTTTTTTTGTAATAGCTAGTTGACAAACCAATGTTAATTTGTTATCATTTTTTATTGCTATGATTTTGTTAAATTAAAAGGTAGTTGCATATTTGAGGTGCGTAAAACCGACCAACAATGTTGATTTTTTGTATAACTAAGGATAATGTCAATATATGTTATTACGGTAGCTGCTTAAACATGCGATTTGCATGAGGGGTTATCCCTCTTTTTTGCTTTTACCGAAAAATTGAACGCAGGGGTGAATATTTATATGCAAACCCGAACGGTTAATTATGGTCGCCGTAAAAGAGAGTCTTTCGCTCGAAACGAAGAAGTATTGCAGATGCCAAATTTGATTGATATTCAAAGGGCATCTTATAGATGGTTTGAAGAGAAGGGATTGAGAGAAGCTTTTGATAGAATTTCTCCAATTCAGGACTTTACAGGCAATCTTAAGTTAGAGTTTTTAGACTATTTTTTTGACGAACCAAAATACTCAGTAGATGAAGCGAGAGAAAGAGACGTTACTTATAGTCGACCTTTACGTGTAAATGTAAGGCTGATTAATAAGGAAACCGGAGAAGTTAAAGAACAAGAAGTGTTTATGGGGGATTTCCCTATAATGACAGACAAAGGTACCTTTATATACAATGGTGCTGAAAGAGTTGTTGTAAGTCAGTTAGTACGATCGCCTGGTGCTTATTACAAAGATAAAATTGACAAAAAGGGTAATAAGATTATCGAGGCAAAAGTTATTCCAAATCGTGGTGCGTGGATTGAATATAACTATAGCAAACGAGGAGTAGTTACTGTACGGATAGATCGAAGTAGAAAGATTCCAGTAACTACATTTTTGCGTGCTTTGGGTTATGGAACCGATGTGCAAATTATTGACCTGATGGGTATGGGGTCACAAGTTGAATCTACTCTCCAAAAGGACTCGACAGAGTCAGTAGAAGAGGGGCTATTAGAGTTATATCGTAAATTAAGACCAGGAGAACCTCCAACTGTTGATGCAGCAAAGAGCTTGATCGATTCAATGTTTTTCCAAACAAAGAGATATGACTTAGCTAATGTTGGAAGATATAAACTAAATAAGAAGCTTAATTTAGCATCAAGAATTAAAGGCAGGGTTTCGGCAGAGAATATTTTTGCTAGAAAAGATGTGTATCAATCACAAACAGTTGTAAATAAAGAAACAGGTGAGGTTTTAAGTCAGGCAGGAGAGCTCTTGATATCGGCAGGAGAGCTGATTTTACAAGAGGAGCAACGAATTAATGACGAAGAAATAAAAAGATTAAAACTTGCTGGCATCAACTCAGTGGCTATTTATTTAGAAGACCAAAGAATAGTAAGGGCTTTTGGTAATGGCTATAGTAAAGTTGAGTGGCAAGAAAAATTACATAATGAGACTCTAGCTGAACCTATAAAAGTTGAAGGAGAAGTGCTAATTCCCCAAGGCACTTATATAGGAACAGATGAGCTGGAGCTAATAGAAAAGCAAATAGACGCTTTATATGGGAAAGTAATTCATGTAGCAAAAGAGAATAAACCTATAGTAATATGTGATGAATATCAAGAAAATAATGCTGATTGTTTAACAGAGGAAGATATAATTGCAAGTATCAATTATGCATTTAATTTACTTGATGGCGTCGGTAGATTTGATGACATTGACCATTTAGGAAACAGAAGGTTAAGGTGTGTGGGTGAACTATTGCAAAAAGAGTTTAGAACTGGGCTATCAAGAATGGAGAGAGTCGTAAGAGAAAGAATGACCATTCAAGATACAGATTCTGTTACTCCACAGGCACTGATCAATATCCGGCCAGTTGTTGCTAAAGTAAAAGAATTCTTTGGCAGCAGTCAATTGAGCCAATATATGGATCAGATTAATCCATTAGCTGAGATTTCTCATAAAAGAACTTTAAGTGCTCTAGGTCCAGGTGGACTAAATAGAGATAGAGCAAGTTTCGATGTACGAGATGTGCATCACTCTCACTTTGGAAGAATCTGTCCAATTGAAACACCTGAGGGTCCTAATATAGGACTAATTGGCAGGCTAGGAACTTATACGCAAGTTAATGAGTTTGGTTTCATGCAAACACCTTATCGAGTTGTAGATAGAGATAGTAGATACTTGACAGATGAGATTAAATATTTCACTGCAGACGAAGAAGAAGGCTATACATTTGGACAGTCTAATGTAAATATAGACCCAGATAATATGAGAATCATCGATGAGTCAGTTCCAGCAAGAATTGATAATGATGTAAGATCGATTAATCCAGAGAATTTAGACTTTATAGATGTATCTCCAAAGCAGGTGTTTAGTATTGCTACAGCACTAATTCCTTTCTTAGAAAATGATGATGCTAATAGAGCTTTAATGGGAGCTAATATGCAAAAACAATCAGTTCCATTATTAAAGCCTCAAGCGCCAATTATAGGAACAGGGATGGAGCACAAAGCAGCTTTAGATTCAGGACATGTCATTACTGCTAAAAGAGCTGGTTTGGTTACACACGTTTCAGGCAGAAGGATAGAAATTACTACTGATGATAAAGAAGTAGATCAATATTATATGCAGAAGTTTGAGAGATCAAATCAGGGGACATGTTTAAACCAAAGACCTCTTGTATTACCAAACGAAAGAGTGGAGACAGGAGATATTATAGCTGATGGTCCAGCAGTGGACAAAGGTGAGTTAGCTTTAGGCCGAAATATGCTATGTGGTTTTCTTAACTGGAACGGCTATAATTATGAGGATGCAATAATAATTAATGAGAATGTGGTCAAAGAAGATGCTCTGACCTCGATACATATCGAAGAATATGAAGCAGAAGCAAGAGACACAAAATTGGGTCCAGAAGAGATTACCCGTGATATACCTAATGTAGGTGAAGATGCATTAAGAAATCTTGATGCAAGAGGTATTGTCAGAGTAGGTGCAGAAGTTAATTCTGGAGATATATTAGTAGGTAAAGTTACACCTAAGGGTGAAACGGAGCTTACAGCAGAAGAAAGACTCTTAAGGGCAATTTTTGGTGAGAAAGCAAGAGAAGTAAGAGATACATCCACCAGAGTGCCTCACGGAGCAGAAGGAATAGTTGTTGATGTTAGAGTGTTTACTAGAGATAGTGGAGACGAAATGAATCCTGGTGTAAACCAGCTAGTTAGAGTTTATGTAGCTAAAAAGAGAAAGATCTCTGTAGGCGATAAAATGGCTGGTAGACATGGAAATAAAGGTGTAATTTCAAGGATTCTACCACAGGAAGATATGCCATTTTTAGAAGATGGACGTCCACTTGACATAGTTTTAACACCACTTGGGCTTCCTTCTCGTATGAACCTAGGTCAGATTTTTGAGATTCATTTAGGTTGGGCAGCTGAAGCTTTAGGGCTGCATATAGCTACACCGGTTTTTGATGGAGCGACTGAAGACCAAATTAAAGAAGCATTGCGTCAAGCAAATCTTCCTGAGGATGGCAAGGCAGTTTTGTATGATGGTATGACTGGTGAAAAGTATGAAAATGACGTTACAGTCGGAGCTATGTACATGATGAAGTTGTTCCATTTAGTAGACGATAAGATCCATGCTAGATCAACTGGACCTTACTCACTAGTAACTCAGCAGCCACTTGGT
>PWPR01000203.1 GCA_003557085.1 Clostridia bacterium
ATAGATGGAGCAGGAAAAAAATCATTGTATATTGCGATATAGTTAGAGGAGTTGTTAATTGTTTGTTTGCATATGCGGTATTAAATAGTATGCTTACTTTGCCATATTTATTTTTAGGATCTGCAATTAACGCAGCTTGTCAGCAGTTTTTCAGTCCAGCAATTACATCTGCTATTCCTCAGGTTGTAAAAAAAGAGAAGTTAGAGAAAGCAAATTCTTTAAGGCAGGTATCCAGCAACTTAGTTAATATTGCTAGTTATGCCTTGGGAGGGATTTTAGTTGCATTAGTTGGTGTGCCTGTATTACTACTCTTAAATGGAGCATCTTTCTTAGTTTCTGCATTCTCAGAAAGTTTTATTACTATTCCTGAGTTTAGAAAGAAAGTAAAAGTAGATTTAGAAGTTTTCTTTAGCGATATAAGAGATGGACTTAGCTACATAAAGAGTAGTAAAGTCTTAGCAAGAATAATGCAAGTCTTAGTCATAATAAATTTTTGTTTTGTACCTTTCTTTTTGTTACTACCTGTATTTGTAATGAATCATTTGGGAGCAAGTAGTGAGGTATATGGGTTTATATCAAGTGCACAGATGGTAGGAATGTTACTAGGAAGTCTAGTTGTAAGTCTAACCAAGTTTACAAAAAAACACTACTGGCCAGTTAAATGGGGTATAGCTATTCAAGCTGTATTTTTATTTATAGCTCCAGTTCTGCCTCAAAATATTTGGGCATTACAGTTGTGTGTTTATGGTATATTTGGGTTTTTTAACTCAATAATAAATATTCACATGTTTAGCGCTTTACAAAGAAACGTTGATTCTAAATACCTTGGCAAAGTGACTAGCTTTAGCTTTGCAATGGCTATTTCTTTACAGCCTTTAGCAAGTGGTTTGTCTGGAATTCTAGCCGAAAGTATAGGGGTTGTTTATCTATTTATGGGTGCTGCAGTATTAGGATTTTTTAGTAATTTATTACTAGCTAGTATTCCAAATCTTCTTACCTATTTAGGATATGATGAAAAGACAAGTATTAGAGAAGCAGTTTTGAGTAATTAATAGATACTATAGAACACATCGAAATAGACGTAGAAGGTTCTGCCTTGTTCATTACTTAGATCTACTAATGATTGACCAGTGCGATGTAACTTTACTATTGTTTCTTTGAACTCTTGGGATTATTTATACATTGGATCCCAAAAAGTTAAGAACACAAATCTTTAGAACTTTATTATGCTAAGCAATCACTGATAAACGGTATTAACTTCAGTACATTAATACGACTAGTTTAAAAGTAGAGTAGATTTAATTAGCAAACAATGGTATTTACATGTTGATAGCAATCAAGCAGGATCTTTTACGTGTGAAGAACTTAAAGCCAAGGCAAAATCTAAGTAACCTATTAGAAGTAAGAGGCTATTGTTTAAGATAGTAACTATTATACCGGTTTAGGTTTAGTAGTAGGGATAGTTTGTTTCTCTATTATTTCTGGTAATGAGTCGGTAGATTTACAAAAATACTCACAGATAGCTTTTATGGCAGAAACACTAAGTTCTGTTTTTAGAATCACGATCAGGTAGATAAAATCAGAGCTACCAAAGCTTATATTAAAGGCTGCTATTTTTAAGCAGTCTTTTTGCTTTTAAAATAGTAAACTGCTGTTCACTAAGAAGCCATATGTAAAAATACTAATCCAAATTTTATCTTTTCAATATGCGAAAATACTACTGAAACTATTTCCTACTTCACTATGTTTTATTAAATAGTACCTCCAATAATGCCATTATCTCATGTGGCAAAAGTATCAATGCCTATTGCTCTTTCCTGCGCTTGTAAAGATATATTTGCACTTAATCTATTTAATATATAACTAATGTTAGCACTTATTTGAAGCTGTATCTAAAATTTCTTTATAGATAAAAAGCCCTACTAATAGGGCTCTAATGAGTATATAGAATTGACTTTTATTTTAGAACCTCATCAATGAACACCTCTACAATATAAGGGTCAAATTGGGAACCTTTGCAATTTCTAAGTTCTTCTATGGCAGCCTCACTTGTTTTAGTGTCTTGATAAGGTCTTGATGCAGTCATTGCCTCATAAGCATCTGTGACAGTAATGATTCTTGAAAGAAGAGGTATATCATGTCCAGATAATCCATCAGGATATCCCTTTCCATCAAATCTTTCGTGGTGATATAAAATTGAATCTGCTAAATGTGCATACTCGTCAACACTTTTAAGAATATGATATCCTGTAACAGGGTGCCTTTGAACTTCTGCCCACTCTTCTTTTGTTAGATGCTCTTCTTTATTGAGTATTTCAGCAGGCACCATTATCTTTCCTATATCATGAAGTACACCAGCAATTTTTGCTTCAACAACTTGTTGATTGCTAAGTTGTAATGCTTGTGCAAGCCTTTCACAATAAACAGATACTCTTTCAGTGTGAACTTGCTCTCTGTCATACTTATTATTGATATTTCTTAAGACAGTTTCAATTGTTTGGCTTCTCATCGTTCTACCATGTACTTGTTTATCACGATACATATTATTATTTGCTTCTCGCCTGATAACATTGATATCTTGCTTAATATCTGTTTTAGTAGCAACTCCACAAGCTAAGGATATAATGACTGAATCAAGCTTAGCTTCATTTGCTTTTATATGGAGGTCCTTTATAAGAGCTTTTCCTGCTTCAAGACTTGTTTTTGGAAGAAAGGCTATAAATTCATCACTTCCAATCCTGCCTAGATAGTCTTCCTTACTCGTCTGATGCTTGATAAGCTCTGATACTTTCATCAACAACTTGTCGCCAACATCGTGCCCATAGGCATCATTTATGAGCTTCAAGCCATTAACATCTGTGATGACCAGAGTTAAAGGAAGGTTATCTTCAGTATCTAACTCTAATAGTTTTTTCTCCATAAAGTGTCTATTATAAACACCAGTAAGATAGTCATGATTACTTAAATATTCAAGTTCTTTGTTTTTTTGATACCTTTCGGATATATCTCTTATAATAATAATTGCTCCATTAACTTGGTCAGACGGATCTTTTATAGGTGACAAGCTAATTTCAATATTAACTCTATCTCCTGACTTGGTAATCAAAACATTCTCTATATCTTTTACAGTAGGTTTATTGATTTCTTTTTCAAGTTTGCAAATCTTTCTTAAAGAACATCCTAAAGCCTCTTTTTCACTATAACCTGTTAAGGTACAAGCTGCTTTGTTAATTAACGTAATCTCATTGTCTAAGTTAATTGAGATTACGCCGTCACTAATAGATAGCAAAGTTTTCTTAAATTGCTCTCTTTCTTTAGTAATCCTTTCCTTTTCCTTGATTTGCTCAGTTATGACTTCAGTATAAACAATTAATCCGCCAATTGAGTTGTCTGGTAGATACCAAGGCCGACATTCCCAACGTGTGTATTCAGTTTTACCATCATCTCTTACAAAGATATCTTCTTCTGCAGAAACAACTTCACCATTAAGAACTCTCTTATGAACTTGACGCCACTTATCAGGTAAATCTGGTATTACTTGATAGTGATGTTTGCCAATTACATTGCCTTCGATTTTATAGCTCTCTAAGTAGTCTTTACTAACGTACATGTAACGTAAATCTTTATCATGCACTGCTACTGAGCTTCTGGTATGCTCAATTACATATCCCATAAGTTCATGCTTATGCTCTATTTCCTCTTGAGCTAGAATTTTATCAGTTATATCTCTAGCTATGCCAAAAACAAGGTCTTTATGGGGTTGAATTTGCCATTCGATATATCGATAACTTCCATCTTTACATCTAAATCTGTTAGTAAAGTTTAATACTTTTTGCTCGTTATTTATTTGTGAAAAAACCTCTAAAGTTTTAGTTAAATCATCAGGATGAATATACTTTATATGACTAGTTTCTTGAAGCTCCTTTAGACTATAGCCAAAAGTCTTTGTCCATGCTTTGTTTAGTTTAACAAGCTTCCCAGTCATATCTCCTATTGCTAGTAAGTCTAAGTTTAAATCAAAAAACTGTTCTAACTCATCTACTTTTTTGCCTAAAGCATTATAAGCTTCTTTAAATTCTGAAACATCCCTTGCGATTCCTATATACCCAGACAAGTTATTAAGCTCATCATAAATAGGCTCCATATTAATGTTGTGCCAAAAAAAGTGACCATCAGCACTTCTTATACGAGCTTCTAAATGAGAATCTTCTATCTCTTTTTCTTTAATATTGTCAATGTATTTTAAGGTGTAATTTATATCTTCAGGGTGCATGTAATCAAGAATATTTGACCCAATAACTTTAGAAATTGAATAATTTAAGCTGTCGCTAAACGAAGGAGATATAAACAAAATAGTACCTGAAGAACTAATATTGAAAATGATATCACTACTGTTATGTAATATTGTTTTAAAAACTTGGTTAACAAATTCGTTCTTATTACTCAGTAAGTTATTACTCATGTTTCCATCTCCTAATAAATAATCATTTAGGTAGTATCTTATAATACAATAATACCATATCCTACATTTGTATTAAATATTTAATAGATGTTAGTTAATGCAATTCCAAAAACACTTAATCTTCTATAATCAGAAAAATAAGTAGTTAATCATATTATGGCCTTAGACTATGAAGTAGTCTCAAGTTGTAATGGTGGAGCTACTTCAATCTACGACTTTATCAAAAATGTTGTAGCAGAGTCTCAAAATAGAAACTTGGTTTTGTTTTGAGGTGTAATTTAATACAAATTATGATTGTGTATTAACTAAAGAGTAAGATGTTTAATTATGTCATTAGGCTTTAAACTTTAAGAAATGCCATTAGTAAATTACTAGCTATCACTAGGCAACTTAGAATCATTTAGTTTTTATACTACTTATTTATATAAGTGCGCATAATTTTTAGAAAACTTTCGATTATTAGCAAAAAGAACTTCAAAGGGGATTACAAATTTAACCTATTAACTTACTTTATCATATTAGCTATATAAAGTAAAAAAGCTCGAGAGACATCAAAAAGAAATGTTAAATTTTTGTATAATGTGATAAAATTATTAAAAGTGTGCAGATTTCATGCATAGAAGGAGGGTTTATATGAAGTTTCTGAAGGGTCTTATTAAATTTATACTAGTTATTGTAGTCCTTTTAGTTGTAGCAGGAGGGGGCATTCTCTTCTTAATGAGTTCACCTGCTAAAGTAGTTGATGTAACCTATACTGAGCAAGATTTTCAATCTTACTTAGAAAAAGGCGGAATCGTGTTCGATGAAAATCATGCATCAGCAGAAGATATTTTTGCTGGTAATGTAATAACAACAGGTCAAGTTTCTGTAACTGCTACCGTAACTAATCAAGAACTAACAGCCATTGCTAATAGATCTATGAATGATAACTCAGTCATGAAAAATGTTAAGATTAAGTGTATAGGTGATGATGAGCTGATTATGTCAGCTGAAATAGGAAGCATTGCTCCTTTAATTGAGCAGTTTCCAATTTTAGAAAGATTTGAAGCTGGATTAAGGCTTATAGAGAATAAGCCTGTTTATATGCATGCTACATTATTCTATGATGAGAACACACAAAAGTTTGATGGTGTAACTAAAGAGCTATATATCGGAAGAATTAAGATACCAACTAACCAAGCAAATAATAACTTAGAAGCAGGTGGAACAGCATTAAATAATGCAATCAGCAACTTAAACGGATTTTCAGTTAATTCATTTAAAGTGAATGAAGAAGGGTTCCATTTTGATGGAACAATACCTGAAAACATACAGTCTGCTGGTAGTTTTGGAAATTAAGAAGCCTATTTTAATCGCATATAATCTTTTTTCTTAAGAAGTGTTTCTGGTATTTTATTTATAAATATAATCTCTCTAGGTATGGACCACCTAGGGAGTTCTTTTTTTAAATTATTAATGATGATTTTGCGCTTTTTGTTAACATTGTTCTGATCTTCCAAAACTATATATGCTTTAAGATAAGTTATTTGCTTATCAGCATTTTCAACAACACAGCTATCTGATACAAAATCTAATTTATTGATAATATTTTCAATAACTGCAGGGTATACCTCGTAGCCTAGAATTTTAACTTTTCTAGACAAGCGATCAGTAAAAAAAAGATAGCCTTCTTTGTCTAGGTAGCCAACATCGTCTGTATAAAGCCACCTCTCTCCATTATCTAATTGAATATTACTCGTTTCCTCTTTGTAATAGCCAGTCATGATAGTATCAGATTGTATACATATTCGCCCTATATTATTAGCTTCTAATTCTTTATTAGTTTCAACGTCAGTTATTTTAATACTGACCCCTTTATATGGATGGCCAACACTGTTCTTTTTATGACTTTTCTCAGGCATTAGAGAGCATGCGCCTACACATTCAGTTAGACCATAACCTTCTCTTAATAGTACCTTTGCACCTCTTTCACTAAGAAAAGCATTAAACTGAACTAACAAGCCTTCATTTAACTTTGAACCACCGCAGTATAAGCCTTTAAAAAATGATAGATCTATATCTTCATTTGAGAGAAGCTCCATTAATTTTGAAAAGAGAACAGGCACTCCTAAAATATAGTTTGGCTTTTTATTAATAATAGTATTCTTAAATAGCTTCTCTGAAAAATAAGGTAGAAGTACAACTTCCCCGCCTTCAATTAAAGCTGTATAAATGCAATTAGCTAAACCGTAGCCATGAAATATTGGAAGAACTGCAAGCATTTTGTCCCCAGGCTGGGCTTCTATTCTGTAAGAACTTGTTTGATAAGCTGCGGCATTAATGTTGAAGCTAGAAAGACATACACCTTTAGGGTCTCCAGTTGTGCCTCCCGTTAAAAGAATAGTTGCTGTTTCTCTTGGGCTAATACTTTCTGGAGAAATGCTGCTCTTATCATTTAAAGTGTAGTATTTTATGTCAGCTGTCTGTTTAATTTTTGTAGAGTAATGAAGCTCTTTTAGCTTATAAAAGAACTTCAGTTTTGTAGGAAGGTAGTCACTTATTTTTACTATGACATACTTATCAGTTATTGAGCTTTTTCTTAAGTGCTTAAGTTTTTCATACATAGAATCAAGTAGAAAAACTGCTTTAGGATTCATTTTCTCTAAAATTTCTTTATTGCTTTCAATAGGCAACTGTGGGTGAATAAAGTTTGATATAGCAC
>PWPR01000079.1 GCA_003557085.1 Clostridia bacterium
CTTTAGCGTATTTTACTTCTTTAGAAACTTTAAAGGTTTCTTTGGCAACTGTTCTGTTCTTTATACACCCTTTGTATACTTACTTTATTTCTGCATTCTTATTAAAAGAAAGAATATCAAGAACTAAATGGATATCCTTGTTTACTACTTTAATTGGCGTTGTTTTTGTGGTTGAGCTAATGGGGGGAAGCTTTGATGTTTCTGCTCGAGGAGTTTTGTTTGCAATTTTTGCAGGACTTGTCTACTCACTATTTATTGTGAACAATCACATTAAAAAAACCGATACAAACAGCTATGTTTCAACTATGTACATTATAACTTTTTCAGCACTTTCACTAAATATAGCCTCTGGACTTGATCTAAGTGCCTGGACAAGCCTTAACGCTAACCAATGGCTAGTCGTGGCAGGTATAGCTATTGTAGGCACGATTATAGGTATAGTAGGATTCATTTTTGGAATTAAACTTGTTGGTGCAACTACTGCATCAATTTTGTCAGTATTTGAACCTTTATCAGGAGTTTTATTAGCTTCAGTTTTTTTAGCAGAAAAAATTTCATTACAACAGTTATTTGGTATTGCTATTATTCTATTTTCAATAATTAGAATTAGCCGAGATAAGCATGAGGTAGTGACAGCTATTGACGTTTTTGAATTCTAGTTATATAATCTAAATATATAATAACTAAAAGTAATGCGAAGGAAAGTAACTTAGATAAGCTTTTTAGAGAGATGCCGTTTGGTGCAAGGCATTAAGCAAGTTTAATGTGAAGACCACCTTCAAACTACCTAGCTGAAAGTAATAATTATTAGGTTAGGTCGGTAGTACCGTTATAACTTTTAAGTGCTAAAATTAATTTTTTAGAATTAGAGTGGAACCGCGATATATCGTCTCTTTATATAGAGGCGATTTTTATATTTTAAGGAGGAAAAGACATGAGTAAACTAGTTGTAACTTTACCAGATGGATCAAAAAGAGAGTTTGATGAAAAAGTAACCCCTTTGGATGTAGCAAATGATATTAGTAAAGGACTGGGCAGAGCAGCTATAGCAGCAAAAGTTGATGGTAAAAAAGTAGACTTATATTATGATATAGAAAAAGATGCAGAGGTTGAAATAATCACACTGAATGATGAAGAGGGAATTGACATATTTAGACACAGTAGTGCTCATATTATGGCTCAGGCTATTAAAAACTTATGGCCAGATGCAAAGCTTGCAATAGGACCACCAATAAAAGATGGTTTTTATTATGACATTGAGATGGAGCATAGACTTTCTCCAGAAGATTTAGAGCTAATAGAGAAAGAAATGCAAAAACTGATTAAAAAAGATATATCTTTTGAGAGACATGAGTTGCCTAGGGAAGAAGCTTTAGAATTTTTTGACAGTCTTGGCGAGTCATATAAAGTGGAGCTTATTAATGATTTGCCTGAAGATTCAATTATTAGTTATTACAACCAAGAGGATTTTGTGGATTTGTGTTCGGGACCACATATTCCTGGAAGTAAACTAATTAAAGCATATAAGCTACTCAGTATAGCTGGAGCATACTGGCGTGGTAGCGAAGAAAATGCTATGCTCCAAAGAGTGTATGGGACTTCTTGGCCTAAAAAGAGTCAATTAGATGATTATTTACATAGATTAGAAGAAGCCAAAAAGAGAGATCATAGAAAGCTTGGCAAGGAATTAGATTTGTTTAGTTTTAATAATGAAATAGCACCAGGTTTTCCATTTTTCCATGGGAAAGGTATGGTTTTAAGAAATAAACTGCTTGAGTTCTGGAGAGAAGTACACGAAGAATATGGATATCAAGAAATTAATACTCCAATAATGCTTGATAGAGCATTATGGCAGCAAAGTGGGCATTGGGATCATTTTAGAGAAAACATGTATTTTAGTGAAATTGATGAACGTGAGTTTGCAATAAAACCTATGAACTGCCCTGGTGGAATACAGGTTTACAAGAACAGTATGCATAGTTATCGCGATTTGCCGCTTCTTATGAGTGAACTTGGCTTAGTACATAGACATGAGCTTTCAGGTGTACTACATGGTTTGATGAGGGTAAGAGCTTTTACACAAGATGATGCACATATATACATGTTGCCTGAGCAAATGGAGGATGAGTTAACTAAGGTATTTGAGTTGGTCGATAAGGTATACAAAGTTTTTGGATTTAACTATCATGTTGAACTAAGTACCAAACCTGAGAATGCAATGGGAGACGATGAAACCTGGGAATATGCAACTAATATACTTGAAAAAGTATTAAAAAAAATAAATGTAAAGTTTGTTATTAACCCAGGTGATGGAGCTTTTTATGGTCCAAAAATTGATTTTCATTTAGAAGACTCAATAGGAAGAACCTGGCAATGTGGTACAATTCAATTAGATATGATGATGCCAGAAAGATTTGAGTTAGAATATGTTGGTGAAGATGGACAAAAGCATCGTCCAGTAATGATTCATAGAACTGCACTTGGCAGTATCGAAAGATTTATAGGAATATTAATTGAGCATTATGCAGGTGCTTTTCCAACTTGGTTAGCGCCATTACAAGTACAGATTATACCTGTCACAGATAGAAGCTTAGACTATGCATATAAAATTGAGCAAAAGCTAGTTAAAGAAGGCATAAGGGTAGAAGTAGATTCAAGAAGTGAAAAAGTTGGTTTTAAAATTAGAGAAGCTCAATTGTCAAAAGTTCCTTTTATGTTAATAATCGGTGATAAGGAAGTTGAGTCTGAGAATGTTTCAGTGAGATTGAGGTCTAAAGGAGACATAGGAGAAAAATCAGTAGAAGAATTAATTGATATGATAAAAGAGGAAGGAGAAACAAAATCTGATTCTGTTTAACTAGAAACAGCTTGACTTATTATTATGATTATGATAATATTCATATGTTAGTTTTGAAAAGAAGAGGCCACCGCTTCTCACCTTATGAGAGAATTGTAAGGTTACACAAAATTGTTTTTGTAGTGTAATTTACCAGGTGGCTTTGCCATCTGGTTTTTTAATATTTTAGGAGGTGTATATTATTAGTCGCGAATTGCTTGTAAATGAGCAGATTGATGCAAAAAAGGTAAGACTGATAGGATCTGACGGTGAGCAAATAGGTATTGTAACCTTAGAAGATGCTTTAAATAGAGCAGCAGCAGAAAGATTAGATTTAGCGCTTGTTTCACCCCAAGCTAGCCCCCCTGTTTGCAAGATAATGAACTATGGGAAATATAAGTATGAGCAGAGCAAAAGGGAAAGAGAAGCAAGAAAGAAACAGCACATCGTCAACCTTAAAGAAATAAGAATGTCTCCAACAATAGAAGAACATGACCTTAATACTAAAGTAAGGCATGCGAAGAAGTTTTTGGAAAGTGGAGATAAAGTTAAGATAACAATAAGATTTCGAGGAAGACAAATAGTCCATAGTGAGCTAGGAAAAGAAGTTCTAGTGAAAATGGGTGACATGTTATCAGATTATGGTAAGCCTGATTCAGGAGTTCAAATGGAAGGGCGTCATATGAGCATAACATATAGTCCGATAAATAAAGGAGAATAGATTATGCCAAAAATGAAAACACATCGCGGTGCAGCTAAAAGAATGAAAGTGACCGCTAATAAAAAAGTAAAGCGCAGTAAAGCGTACACTAATCATAGGGCAATGCGTAAAAGCTTAAGACAAAGAAAACAATTGCAAAAAAGCACATTAGTTCATGAAAGTAACATGAAAAAAGTTAAGTGCTTGTTGCCTTATGAGTTTTAGAAGATATTAGGAGGTAGCTATCATGGCAAAAGTAAATAAAACTGTACCATCACGTAGAAGAAGAAAGAAAATACTTAAAGCAGCTAAAGGCTTTAGGGGAGCTAGAAGTAGGCATTTCAGAGTAGCTAAGCAAGCAGTAATGAGAGCTCAAACCAATGCTTATAGAGATAGAAAGCGTAAGAAAAGAGATTTTAGAAAGCTTTGGATTACAAGAATTAATGCTGCGGCAAGACTAAATGATTTGTCATACAATAGATTTATGCATGGTTTAAAACTTGCTAATATAGATATTAATAGAAAAATGCTGGCAGAAATGGCAGTTAATGATAAAGAGGCTTTTGGTGAGTTAGTAGCTTTATCAAAGCAAGCTCTAGACAGCTAAGGTCCATTAGTTTGGACCTTTTTCATTTATATTATGATAAAAATTAGAAAAGCCACAATTAAGGATTCAAAAGGAATTGCCAAGGTTCGTGTTAACACATGGAAAACTGCTTATAAAGGTATCATAAGCTCTAATTTTTTATGCAAGCAATCAATAGATAAATCACAACGAAGTAATAAGAAGATGTTAGCAGATAAAAACATCATTGCTTATGTTGCTCTTGATGATAATGAAATTATTGGTTTTGCTTTCGGAGGAGAGTGTAGAGATAAAAGTTTATCAAGCGTTCAAGGTGAGATATACGCTATCTATATTTTAGAAAGCTATAGTAATCAGGGAATTGGCAGAAAGCTATTAGAACATCTGTTTTATAAATTTAGAGAAAAGCAATACAAAGCTATCTCAGTAGATTTTTTGTCAGGAAATTTAGCAGAAAAGTTCTATTTTAAATTAGGTGCTAGATATGAGAAAAGTAAAATCTATACAATTGGAGGATCAGATTATTTAGCACATACATACATATGGCAAGACATTAATGATTTAATTTAGGTGAAACTAATGTTATAATGAAGCAAATAATTTTGAGAGTTGGGTAGTTATGCTACAAGATGATGCTATTATTATTAATAAAAACCAGAAAAAAAGAAAATTCATGAGCAATATGAAACCACCTCAAATATTAGCTTTAGGATTTGCTATATTAATATTGATTGGGGCAATACTATTGACACTTCCTATATCAGCCCAAGAGGGAAGATTACCTTTTCTAGATGCTCTATTTACATCAACATCAGCTGTATGTGTAACTGGGCTCATAGTAGTTAACACAAAAGATTACTTTACTACGTTTGGACATTTTGTAATTTTACTATTAATACAGTTTGGTGGATTGGGAATAATGACGATGGCTACTATGGTTGTATTAGCTATAGGCAAGAGAATTAGCATAAAAGAGAAGCTTCTGATGCAAGAGGCATTAAATACTAGTAACATTAAAGGATTAACAAGCTTGATTTTACTGATAGTCAAAACTACCTTAATAATTGAGGGAATAGCTGCACTGATTCTTACCTTCAGATTTTTGCCTGAATATGGTATGCCTCATTCTTTGGGAATGGGAATATTTCATGCAGTATCAGCATTTTGTAATGCTGGTTTTGACCTTTTTGGAGACAGCTTAGTAAGGTTTGTTAATGATCCAATAGTCAATATAGTTATTATTACACTTATTGTTTTAGGTGGAATTGGGTTTTCAGTTATGATGGATATATATTATTCTAAGAAGATCAAAAATTTGTCACTGCATACAAAGATAGTTTTGACTGCAACTATAGTTTTACTAGTTTTTGGTAGTGTTGTCTTTTTCTCTTTAGAATATTCAAATCCAAGTACAATGGGAGACTTATCAATATCAGGTAAAGCTCTTTCATCATTATTCCTATCTGTAACTCCTAGAACAGCGGGCTTTAACACTGTAGAAACAGGAAGTTTAACTACAGCAACATTGTTTATTATAATAACACTTATGTTTGTGGGAGCTTCTCCTGGTGGAACAGGAGGAGGAGTAAAAACAACGACCTTTGGAGCTATAATACTTAGTGTTGTGGCAACTATTACTAATAAAGAGGATGCAAACATTTTCAGTAGAAAGATTCCTAAAGAGATAATTAGCAAGGCATTTACTATTTTTTTTATTGCTCTATTATGGGTAGTTCTTGTTACTATTGTTTTGTCAATAACTGAAGAGATGGCTTTCATAGATATCTTTTTTGAAGCTATGTCTGCTTTTGGAACAGTAGGATTGAGTACAGGAGTTACAGGAAGTTTAAGCCCAATTGGAAGAGTTATGATAATAATTACAATGTATATTGGGAGATTAGGGCCTATGACTTTAGCTGTTGCTTTTTCTAGGCAAGCTTTAAGACAGATTGTAAAATATCCTGAAGAACAGATATCGGTGGGTTAATATGATAATTAAGAGCCAATCAAACTCAACTTATAAATTGCTTTCTAAATTGATTAACTCAGCTAAAGACAGAAGAAAAGAACAACTATATGTAATAGAAGGTATAAATATTGTAAAGCAGGCAATTTATAGTGAAGCACCAATAGAATCTATCATTATTTCAGAAGATTTTAATCTAAAGGAAGCTTTTAGTTCAGATTCAATAACTGAGTATAAAGTTTTTAGCAAACAGAGATTTGATGAGCTTTCTGACACTGTAAACTCACAGGGAATAATGTGCATTGTGGCTATGTCTGAAGCTAATATTAACTCTTATGAGAAAAATCTAGTTATAGACAAAGTGCAAGACCCTGGTAATTTAGGAGCAATAATAAGGAGTGCTGATGCTTTTGGTGTTGACAATATCTTCATAACTAAAGGCAGTTGTGACGTATATAATCCAAAAGTAGTAAGAAGCACAATGGGGAGTATTTTTCATTTAAATATTATTAAGGATTTATCTAATATAGACATTTATAACATTTTAAGTGAGAATAATGTAAAGACATATGCAGCTCTACTAGATATAAAAGCAAGACATATTAACAATATAACAACAGAAAGAAAATGGGCCTTAATACTAGGTAACGAATCAAAAGGTATAGATGACTTTTGGAAGAACAAAGCTAGTTATAAAGTTATGATACCAATGTTAGGAAAAGCTGAGTCGTTGAATGTGGCCATAGCAGGAAGTATCATTCTATATCAGTTTACTTGTCATCAGTAAAGAGCTGTGATAAAATTATCATTAATAATAAGAAAGCTATGAAGAGGAATAGTAGCTAAAGTATTATGCACAGGGACATTAAGCCTAAGACTGAGAGCTTGATGGCGTTTACTCTTTAGTGAATTCACCTTGGAGTTAAGTGCTGAAACGAAGTAAGCATTTACGGTAAAAACCGTTATTTAATTAAGTTGGTCA
>PWPR01000001.1 GCA_003557085.1 Clostridia bacterium
CAAAAAACTATCCAAGTATTGTAAACATTCTAATACTTCAATTTTTTCATTTTTAGAATCAGAGGATCACCCTACTTTCATTAAATTACTAAATAGATAATAATTATTGTTATATTCTCCACAACTACAAAATATGGCATTGTCTGATGTCTGTTTTAAAATGAAAATTCTGTTGAAGTCTTTAATACAGTCTAAAGTTTCTAATCTGCAATATAGAATCATTAAACAACATATTATAGTAACTATTTTACTCCATATAGATGTTTTATTCAACTAAAATGAAAATGTTTTGCTATATATTTACAATGAATCTTTTACTGCTGCTACAAAGCTACAACTCCTTGACTAATGTACAAAACAATCATCCCAGCAATCAAGTTTCCTATCATTACAGCAGGCAATATCCATTTAAACCTCATGTCAAGAAGTGTAGCTGCAAGAGTACCTGTGTAAACTCCCGTACCTGGTAATGGAATTGCTACTAATAAAATAAGACCTAAAAACCCATACTTTTGAATTCTCTCTCCTTTATTTAGTGCTCTAGTAGAAATATTGTCAACAAAGTTCTTAAGAACAGTCTTCCTAAGCCATTTGACTACTGGTCTAAAAGCAAAAACTATAAAGGGAACAGGTATGAGGCTGCCAAAATAGCTGATTACAAACGCATGCAAAGGAGACAAACCCATAGCAATACCCATTGGAATTGCTCCTCTTAGCTCTATTATGGGCATAGCGGCTACTAGAATAACTCTTATTTCAATTGTTAAAAATTCTATTATACTTGTCATTACTCCTCCATTATAAAATAAATTTTTCTTCTATATTTCTAAAGTGTTCTTCTTCTATTTTATTATCAAGTTTAATATAAGTCTTAAGCTTTCTAAAAATAGCATCTATATCCTCTTCACTCAAAATATCTTCTCTTCTATCGAGATCTTCTGTTATTTTTTCAACAAAATCTTCTCTCTTTAATACTAGTACTCCTCTTGGGACATTTTTAACTTCTTTTAACTGGCACTTTGCTTTAAATAGAATAACTGATAAGAAACTCTCTTTTGGGATGTCTGCAGTTTTTGACAAGACATCAATATATGTATCATTTAACCAGATAGGATTGTAAAACTGATTGTGTTCGCCATCATGGTTCTCAACCCACTGCATTTTGTCTTGGTCTCCCTTAATTTCACCTTTTCGTTCTTTAGGCTGGATAACATAAATTCCTTTCTTAGTTATCATAACCAAATCAATGACTATTTCTGTCTTATCTTCCTTCTCTAAATGCAGCCTAGTTAGTAATCTTTTATATCCAGGGATTTTATCAAGCAAATAAAAAGTCATAAATTCACTATATATACTAATATCAAATAGCTTCCCAATATCTTTCCAAGTAGCATCTCCTTTACTAGCTTTAAAAAACTTAAGGAAACTCCATACAAAGAAGATTTTTACATTTATTACAGCAATCTTATAAAAAATTACTAATAGCCCTATTAATCTAAGCACTGCAGAAATCTCCTTTCTCTAGCTAATTATCTTAATACTTTAACACTATAATTATATAGTAAAACTTTACTGTAAGATATAATTATAGCAAATTTATCTTAAGGAAAGCTAGTTTTTACTCGACAAATTTTACCAATTACATCTTCACTCATGTTAACAGATATTACCTGTTTAAAAATTAAATCGGTTTTTGTTGTCATTATGGTGATTTTCATGTAGAATTTAAAAAAACCCAAGGAGGATAACACGTGTCTAAACAAGAGATAAAACTTAATTTTGAAAATGGATTCAATGGTGAGTTAGTTTCAAAAAACGGATCTTTCCAAATCGGTAAGAAAGAAGAGCAATTATCACCTTATGATATGTATTTAGGGGCACTTGGCTCTTGCTTTTATGCAACTTTTCTAGAAATCATTGATAAAAAGAAAATCGCTCTTGATAGAGTTTCTATTAAGATAACAGGAGAAAAACGTACAGAAGTGCCCACTTACTTGTCTTGGGTAAATCTCGACATTACAATATTTAATCCATCAACAGAAAAAGGACTGGAAAAATCAGCCCAACTAGCTGCAAAGTACTGTTCTGTATATCAAACTACACTGAAAGTTGCTGATGTTAAATGGAAACTTCATATCAAATAAGCCATCTTATTCGATGGCTTCATTTTTTTTCTAAAAGGCACTCAAACTTATCAGCCTGTAGAGGTTTATAATAATAGTATCCTTGTCCATATTTGCAGCCTATATCTTTTAGAAATCTACTACTGCTCTCATTTTCTATTCCCTCAGCTATTACATCAAGAGATAAACTTTGTCCTAAGTCAACTGCTGAACGAACAAAGTCTTTGTTTTTTTTATACTCCATGTTGATAACGAAGCTTTTGTCTATTTTCATAATATCAATCGGCATTTCTTGTAAGTGTCTGAAAGAAGAATAACCCACTCCATAATCATCAAGTGATATTTTTACTCCAAGCTCTTTTAGCTCATCTAATAACTTACTTGTTCTTGCAATGTCATCTATTAAGACCTCTTCAGTTATCTCTACTCTAAGATACTTACCTTCAAGATTATTCTCTTTAAGGGCCTTCTCTATTACACATACAATGTCAGTTTGATGAAACTCTGTTGGTGATAGATTTAAGGCCATGGTTAGCTGGTCATATCCCTTGTTATGCCATTCTTTTAGCTTTCTTATACTTTCGTTTATAACAAAATGTCCAATGTACTTAATAATTCCTTTACTTTCAGCAAACTCTATAAAGTCATCCGGATAAATTAAACCCTTCTTAGGATGCTTCCATCTAATTAAAGCCTCTAAGCCAATAATCTTATCTTCCTCTAAATTCATAACAGGTTGGTATTCTAAGATAAGGTGATTATTCTCTATAGCAAGCCGCAGTTCACTTTCCAGATTAAAGTCCATCCTCCTCCTAGCTGAGACTTCTTCAGTAAAATAATAAATACTATTCCCATGAGTTTTTCTTGCTTCTACCATGGCCAATCTAGCATTTTTTATCAATTGGTAACTATCATTAATATCATCTACATAGGCAACACCTATACTTAACGACAAGTAATGGCTTACACCTTTGCTATCCCATAGTTTCTCAGTCCTTGCAAATAGTTGGTCTGTTAAACTTTTTACATTTTCTTCTTGACATATGATTAAAAACTCATAATTATTTTGATAACCAAAAAAATCAAAATTATCACTTAGTTTTTTTATAGTGTCAACCATCTTAATTAATGTATCAGTTAAATACTCATGACCTAAAGCATTTTCAATCTCTATATAGTCATCAAGACCAATATATAGTACGGAGAATTCTTCATTTTGTTTTATCTTTCTACTTACTATTTGGTAAGTGGTGTTTTTATTTGGTAGATTTGCTTCTTGGTCATAATATGCTAGTTTCTCGACTTCTTCTCTTAGTTCAAAAAACTCACTGAAATCAGATATTAAACCCACCATTCTTTTTACTTCCCCGTTTTCATCCCATTCTGCTGAACCTGTATTCATGACCCAAATATAATTGTCATTGAGATCTTTTAGCCTATAAAAAGATCTATATACATCAACTTCTTTTCGTAAATAGGCATTTAACTGCCTATAATATGTATCCAGATCTTCAGGATGAACTAAATCATCCATGTTTTTAAACAGCTCACTAGCAGATTCCCCAAAAGTTCTAGTAATCCAGTTTGAGTACTTTAACTCGTTATTTCTAAAATCATAGTCCCATATGCCTTCTACTCCACGCAGAGCCAAAGCATAAGTATCTCTACTTTCTCTAAGTTTTTCTTCTTTATCCCTTAGTTGTTTATTTGTTTCCTTTAGTTCTGCTAGGTTTCTCTCTATTGCCTTGTTTGCAGCTTCAATTTGCAGAATCTTTCTTTTTATCAACCAGAAAATTAATAATGAAGAGACAATTACAAAAAGCGCTCCTTTAATATTTTGAGCAAATTGTGTATTTTCAACTGCTGAATACACGATAAAGTCAGTGATTAAAATCCAAAGCACACCAAAAAACAGATACCAAGCTGCTATAACCGCTGCATCTCTATTAGGACTATTTCTTTTATCCATAATAAACCCTCTCCTAATCTTACAAATAGGCAGCTCCTATTACTCCTGCATTGTTTTCTAAACTTGCAACATCGATACTAAATGAATGATTACCATATAAATTCTTTGCAATTTTTTTTTCAAGCGGATCTATTAAGTAATTTTTCTGGGCACTAATCCCACCACCAACTATAACTATTTGAGGCTGTAATATAGTTATCAGGTTTGATATTCCTATTGCCAAATAATATATTTGCTGATTGATTAAATTTTTAGCAAAGCTATCTCCTGCTTTTGCATACTGGTAGATGTCTTTTCCTGAAATACTTGAAATATCTAACTGTAGCTCATTTTTTCCAGCAAGTTTCTTTGCTTGCTTGACTAAAGCCCTCATTGAAGCATAAGCCTCAAAGCATCCTTTCTTTTTACAACTGCATTCTCTTCCATTAGCTACTATTACATGATGCCCTATTTCTCCTGCAAATCCATTAGCTCCTGCATATATCTTCTTGTCTATAATTATACCCCCGCCTATACCAGTTCCTATAGTAATAAATAAAATATCACTAAAGCCTTTAGCCCTTCCATATAATAGTTCCCCATAGGCAGCACAATTGGCATCATTTTCAATTTTTGCTTCTACTCCTAATGTATTGCTAAATATATCTTTTAGATTCTTATTAGCAAATGGTAAGTTGCTAGAGGTGTGCACAAAACCCCTGCTTGAATCAATAGCTCCAGGAACTCCAAATCCTACATACTTTAAATCACCTACTGTTAAATCTTGATAAATGTTTTTTATACTCTTAATGATTTCATCCATGGTCCAACTGACTTCACTGTAAGCTTCAATCTTCTCAATAATTTTACCATTATCCACTAATGCACCTGAGATATGACTGCCTCCAATATCAAATCCTATTCTCATTATTCTTCCTCAGCACATAATTCTAATAAATTATTTTTTATCTCTCGCTTATACTTTTCTACTCCAGGTTGATTAAATGGATTAAGATCTAAAAGCAATGAGCTTAGTGCACATGCTTTCATATAAAAATAAAATAGCCTTCCTAAACTGTATGAATTGAGTTTATCTAATTGAATGATAAGATTTGGAGAATCTCCTTCATAATGAGCTTTGATAACACCTTTTTGCACACAGTGAATTATGTCATTGTAAGATTTATTTGCCAAATAATTAAGTGACCCTAAGTCATCTTGCTCAGCACTAATAGTTAACCTTTCATTTTCCTTAATAACTAGAGTGGTCTGGAAGAAAACCTTGTCCCCACTTTGCAATAATTGTCCTAAGGAGTGCAAATCAGTAGTAAAAAGTAGAGATGTTGGGAATAAGCCTTTGTTATTTTTCCCTTCACTTTCAGCAAATAGCTGTTTATACCATTCTGCTAAAAACTTTAATCTATCTTGATAATAAGACATAACTTCTATTTTTTTACCTGACTTATAAAGTAAATACCTTATTGCAGCATATTGATAACTTGGATTACTTATATCAAACTTTCTAGTTAATTGTGCTTCTGCTTTTGCCCCTAAAAGCACCTTCTCAATATTTATTCCAGCAACAGCAATAGGCAGTAATCCCACAGGAGATAATACTGAGTATCTTCCACTTATATTGTCTGATATGGATAAGCTGGATAATTTATTTTTATTAGCAAAATCTCTTAGAATACCTTTATTTCCTGTGGTTACAACAATTCTGCTATTAGCTTCTTCTTGACCATATTTATTATATAATGCCTCTTTAATATGTCTAAACGCTAGTAAAGTTTCAAAAGTTGTACCTGATTTTGAAATAACATTTACCATAACATCTTTTACCCTAATTACATCCATTAAGTCAAGAAGATACTTAGGATCTATATTACATCCTGCAAAATATATCTCAGGAAAACCTAGCTTATTTTTTCCAAGATTATTATAGAAGGTATGCGTAAGCGCTTCTATAGCAGCTCTAGCACCTAAGTAAGACCCTCCAATACCTATAACAATTAAAGCTTCTTTCTTCTGGATTTTCTCAGCTAGATTTGTTATTCTTTCAATCTCTTCATTACTCACATTTATCGGATAATCTACCCATTCTGCACCATTACTGCATAAGCCCTTTTGGTTATGTAAAGTATTGTGTGCCTGAAGCAACTCATCTGCTAGATTACTAATTTCATCTATACTAATGAATTTTTCGATGTAATCTTTTTTAAGCTTTATATATCTCATAACACCATCTCCAAAGTTATTTGTATATTTAATTCTATGGCAAGCCATTTATACCTGCTAATAAATACATTATTTACAAATAAAGGTTTTGCTCATCAAAATGAGAAAACCTTTATTTTCTATAATTGCAATAATTCTTTTAGTTCTGAATACTTATCTCTTGCTAATGGTATCTCTTCATTAGTACCATCAATCTCAATTATATATGCATTAGCTCCATCACTTCTCAAAGCTTTTACTCTCATCGTGTTAACAATATAGCTTTTATGGCATCTAAAGAAATGATAATTTTGCAACTTCCTTTCCCAATTTTTCAAAGTTCCTCTCTGGCAATGCTCTTCGCCAGCAATATAAAAACAAACAATTCCTGAATCAATTTTTAAATAATCTATGTCTGAAGGGCTAAAATGAAGTAACTCAGAACCTTTCCAAATTTGAACTCTTTTTTGCACACCATTTCCATTCCCATTAGTGTAAACACGAGCCTTGACATCTTTACTGTCTTTTTTAAACCTATCTAGCCCTATTTCTATACTTACTCTTAAGTCATCTTCATTTATAGGTTTTATCACATACCCATAGACATTGGTGCTTTTTGCTCTCTCTAAAGTTTTTTCATCACTATGAGCAGTCAAATATATTATTGGAATACTCTTTATTTTAGAAATCTCATTAGCAGCTTCTACTCCATCAAGGTCCCCTTGAAGCCTAATATCCA
>PWPR01000094.1 GCA_003557085.1 Clostridia bacterium
ATACCTAATATATCAATAACAACAGATTTAATAGTCGGTTTTCCTGGAGAGTCGCACCAAGACTTCTTAGAGATAAAAAAAAATATCAGTAAAATTAGTTTTTCGCAAATGCATGTATTTAGATATTCTCAAAGACCAAATACGCCAGCTGAAAAAATGAGGAACCAAGTGCAAGGAGATATTGCTAAAGAAAGAAGCCATGAAATAAGAGAACTGGCTAAATCAATGGGTAAGAAATATACAGAGAATATGCTAGGGGAGGTTTATCAGGTTTTGATTGAGAATAGAGCTGATAATGGAGTATATATTGGTCATGCTGAAAATTACACAAAAGTGTTAGTTAATAGTGATTTAAATTTAGAAAACAAAATAGTAAAAGTAAAAATAATTAAGAATAATCCTTACTCTGTAGCTGGTGTTATGGTATAATCTATTTGTGTTGTCCAATAATAAAGGGGTGATATGTCATGAAAGACTGCATTTTTTGTAAGTTAGTAGCTGGAGACATTCCATCTACAATTGTTTATGAAAATGAAGGGATTATAGCTTTTAAAGATATTAATCCTGTAGCTCCTGTTCACATCCAAGTTATACCAAAAAATCATATAGGCTCTTTAGCAGAGTTAACCGATGATAATTCTGAGTTGGCAAGTAAAATTTTACTTGCAGCAAGTGAAGTAGGCAAGAAGTTTTGCGGAGAAAATGGTTTTAGAGTAGTAACCAATATCGGTAATGACGGTGGACAAGAGATTAAACACTTGCATTTGCATGTGTTAGGCGGTCGTAAAATGACTTGGCCACCTGGATAGAATTTATTATTGACAGCAGAGTAGTATGGATATATAATTGTCTGGTATTATATAATGGCAATTTCCGGGAGGGGGGTTAAGGCAGATGGCAGAAGTAAAGGTCGGTAAGAATGAAAGTTTAGACCAAGCTCTGCGCCGATTTAACCGGGAATGCCGTAAAGCTGGTATTCTAAAAGAAGTGCGCAGACGGGAGCATTACGAAAAGCCGAGTGTTAAGCGCAAAAAGAAGGCTGAAGCGGCGAGAAGAAAAAAGAAAAAAGGTACTGATTAAATCCAAATAAAACATTAGGGCTGCTAGCTCTAATGTTTTTTTGTCTTACAGATAATAGTCTAGTTGTAATTGTAGAATAGACTCAAAACATATATAATGTAATATACAGTTAAATCAAGGCTTTTTAGGAGCTATGACTACCTGAAAATTTTGATGAGTAAAATAACTGGAGACAGTTATCTAAATAAAGATAAAATACAAGAAAGGTGGTGAATGTCCCGGCTTGTGGCTTTGGTACAGGAGATTCTATGAGAAGTAAGAAAATATAGTTTGCCTTTTGAAGCTACCATTTTGATAAGTAAAATCATACTAAATAATAAAGATGATTTTAGAGCCAGGATTTTTTTTGAGTGATTACATAGAAAAAAGATTGTTGATTAGGTCAATAGATGAGATAAGTAAGTTGTTTGGAGAAAGAGATTCATTTCTTAATTTAATCTCTGAAGGATTAAATGTTCAAGTTATAACTCGTGAAAGCGAATTGATTATAAAGGGTTCTCAAGATAATGTAGAAAAGGCAGAAAAGGTTTTTAGAGAACTTTTGTCATTAATAAGAGGGGGAAGAAATTTAGAAGAAAGAGATATTGATTATGCTGTAAGAATTATATCTAGTGATGAAGATCTAAATATGCTAAATCTTTCTGATGATGAAATAGTGTTTACTAATAGGGGTAAGATAGTAAGGCCAAAGACAAAAGGTCAGAAGTTTTACGTAGATGCTATTAGAAATAACACTTTAGTTTTTGGAGTAGGTCCAGCAGGAACCGGGAAAACTTATTTGGCAATTGCCCTTGCTGTTGCTGCTTTAAGAGCTAAAGAGGTAGATAGAATAATATTGACAAGGCCAGCTGTAGAAGCTGGAGAAAGACTTGGATTTTTACCAGGTGACTTGCAGGCTAAGATAGATCCTTATCTAAGGCCACTATATGATGCATTGTTTGACATTATGGGTAATGACCAGTTTATGAAATACATGGAAAGAGGTATTATCGAAGTAGCTCCATTAGCATATATGAGGGGAAGAACGCTTGATAATAGCTTTGTTATTTTAGATGAAGCCCAAAATACTACAAGAGAACAGATGAAAATGTTTTTAACAAGACTGGGTTTTGGTTCAAAAGCTATTGTTAATGGTGATATTACTCAAATTGATTTACCAAGAAATACTAAATCAGGATTAATACAAGCAATAAATATATTAAAAGAAGTTGATGATATCGGTATTGTGAAACTTACATCTAAAGATGTAGTTAGACATAAACTAGTACAAAAGATAATCAATGCATATGAGAAGAGTGAAGAACCAAAGAGAAAATAGGTGTTTTTATGGTTGATTTTTTTAGATCAATATACAGATTATACAATAAATATTTTTTAAGAAAGCCTCGAGTTAAAAAAGGCTTAGTTTTGCTTGCTTCTTTTTTGCTGATATGGTTAATATCTTATGTTTTTATTATGCCTCCTAGATTAGAGGTGCAGATAGGTCAAATGAGTACTAACACAATAATTGCTCCCTTTGATGTGCTTGATGAAGTTGCTACAGAAAAGGCAGTCCAGAATGCAATAGCAGCTGTTCCTGATGCCTATGTACGTAACACTAACCATGAAGACAAAGTAATAGATAACTTAATAGGAATTGTAAACTATATAAAACATAGTGATGAAGCATATCCTCTTGAGGTCAGAGAAGAGCTCAGCAGGCAATTCACTGAGGGTCCTGTTGTAAACTTAATGTTTTTATCAAATAATTCCATACGATATGGACAAGAAGTAGAAGAGGAAGAACTAAACTATTTACTAGGCATAGCTATTGATGTAGTCAATAAAGTATACGATGATGGTATTGGCACAATTGAGAGAGGTCATCAGCTTATCTTAAGTGAGATTGATACATATGCCTTAGAGTATACAGAAGCTAAATTTATCCAAGATATACTTTACACTGTATATAGCCCAAGCTATGTATATAGCAGTGACTTGACAACAGAGTTAAGAGAGAATGCAAGAAATAGTGTAAGGCCTGTTATTATACAAAAGGGAGAAATATTAGTATACGAAGGACAGGTTATAAATGAGCAAATTCTGCAGATGTTAAGAACTTCAGGTTTTTTAACTAGCCCCAGAAGGCAAACAATGATTTTAGGTTTGTTAGTTTTTTCTTTTGTTGTTGTGTTAGTGAGCTCAGTTTTACTGATCACTTTTTCCGGTGATATATTTGATAAAGTTGGACAATTAACTCTATTTTTCTTAGTTTTAGTTTTAGGGTACCTAACATCAAGTTTCTTAGTACAGTTTTCACCGTATTTAATAGCTGGTGTTGCTGTTGCTACTATTTTAGCTGTGCTTTTAGACTGGAAAGTTGCTATTTTTGGATTGATAGCACATAATATTTTGATATTCCCTATACTTGGTGATAATATTTTGCCATTACTGAGCTCAGTTATTGGGGGATTAGTAGCTGTTGCAGTTAGCAATCATATGAGTCAGAGATCTGACATGATAAGGATTGCTTTATCTGCATCTGTAACTAAAGCTTTATTTTTACTGAGTTGGTTTATGTTAAATGGCTCTATTTTAAGGTCTTTTATTAACGACATAGCTATAGCATTTTTAGCGGGAATAATATTTGTTGTAATAGCAATTGGTTCGTTGCCATTTTTTGAAAACACATTTGGAATAATATCTTCAGTTAAGTTATTAGAGCTTTCAAACCCTAACAGAGTATTGTTAAGAAGGCTCCAAAAAGAGGCACCAGGAACATATAACCATAGTATGCAGGTTGCTAACCTTGCTGAGATAGCAGCAGATGCTGTAGGTGCAAATTCATTACTAGCTAGGGTCGGGTCTTATTATCATGATGTGGGTAAACTGAAAAGGCCTCAATTTTTTGTTGAAAATCAAATTACAGATGAGAATCTTCATGAGAAGTACTCTCCTTCGCTGAGTGCTTTAATTATTTCTTCACATGTAAAAGATGGGGTAGAGATAGCAAAAGAGAATAAGCTGCCTGATCAAATTGTTGATTTAATCAAACAACATCATGGCGAAGGAGTAGTCAGTTATTTTTATCATAAGGCTTTAGAAGAAGAACCATCAGACTCAGAAATAAAAAAAATTGATTTCCAATATGAGGGGCCTAAGCCACAGACGAAAGAAGCAGGAATAATTATGTTAGCAGATGCAATTGAAGCAGCAGTTAGATCAATGCAAAGAAGAAGCCCAGCAAAAGTTGAAGAACTAGTTCATAGATTAGTTAAGTCTAAATTAAATGATGGGGAGCTTGATGAGTGTGACCTGACACTAAAAGAGATAGACATTCTTATAAATGCATTTGTGAAAGCACTATCAGGAGTTTATCATAACCGTATAGCATATCCTGAAAAGAGTATTGCAGATCTAGAGAGGAGTAGACGCCTTGGTAGATATACAGATGAATAATATTGATGATGAAAGCAATCTTAGCATAGACCAAGTTACTGAGTTAGAAGACTTTGCACATGCAGTTTGTAAAGAGCTTGATTTGTCAAACAAGATTATAAGTGTTATTTTGACAGATCAAGAGGTTGTTAGGGACTTAAATCGTAAATATAGAAACATTGATGCTACCACAGATGTTTTGTCATTTTCATTAAGCAAAATAGATGCAGCAGAGCCAATGTTGGGAGAAATACTTATAGATGTTGAAAGAGCTGCTCAGCAAGCTGAAGAATACGGACATACTCTAATAAAAGAAGTTGCATTTTTAATTATGCATGGCATTTTACATCTTATAGGATATGATCATGATGAAAACCATCAAGGAGAAATGAGAGAAGTCGAAAAAGAACTCGTAAATAAATTTGATATTTTTAGATAGAGCTAGAGCGAGGTCTAATTATGGTAAAGAAAGTTATGCAATCATTTAGGTATGCTATTAATGGTTTAGTTTTAGCATTTAGAAGTGAAATGAACTTGAGGATTCACTTTGTTGCTGCTTTAGTGGTTTTGTTAGTATCAATAATCTTGGATATTTCAAGAACTGATTTAATTATTCTTTTAATAATGATAGCATTTGTTTTAATTACTGAGATCTTTAATACCTCAGTAGAGAAAGTCTTAGATTATATAAACCCTGAATATGATGCTCAAATTAAAGCAATAAAAGACTTATCAGCAGGTGCAGTACTGCTTTCAGCATTATTTGCTATAATAGTAGGCCTTATAGTTATATTTCCATACATTTTAAAGTAGTTTAAGAGAGGTATTATTATGCGTGTTCCAAAAGTTTTAATTGCTATTTTTATTGTATTAATATTAATTAATACAGCTGTGTTGTTTAGATCATTAGATTTAGTAAGTCTACCAGGAGAGATAACTAGCTTAGAAATGGCTAGAGCTGGAACTAATGCTATGCTCTCATATTTAAGAAACTACGCTAATGATTTAAATGTAGCGGAGTCAAACTTAGTTAAAGAAAGTATTGGGCTGTTTCAATATAAAATTGAAACAGCAAAAAGTGAAGAGGAAATTGCTCAAATTATTATTACTGAAAGTAGGTCAGTTCAAGAAACTATCTTAAGAGAGCATGAGAGTTTCAGGAACCAACATATACTAAATATTATAAGTGCTGATCCTAATTTGCACTTAGCAGATGAGTCTGAAAGTATTGTAGTTTGGGGTGATTCTGAAAATGGCATACAAATTCGTGACGGTGGGAACTTGCTGGCTGAAGAAACCATAAATAGAATTCAAAGTTCAGAAGTATTGCCAAATATTTTTAGTGAGGTAGCGATTACAATAGTAGATGGAGCACCACGAATCTTAACATATCGAAGATTATATGATAGGCTAGATTCTCTAGAGAGAGAAGTTGTTAGATTACAACAGCAGCTAGTTGATAGAGAAATTAATGCAGGATATAGACCAATGGTTGGCGAAGGAATTCGTATTAGTATTTTTGATGCAGATGGTGGTTATTTAGAAAATGAAATAGTGCATGATGTTGATGTTAGAGACATATTAAATGAGCTCTTTGCATCAGGAGCGATGGGAGCAAGTGTTGGTAATCAAAGAATAATAAATACTAGTTCAATTCGTTGCATAGGTCCTGTAATTTTGGTAAATTATGAACCTATAGCTGTAGACCCTGTTGTGATTGAGGTTGTAGGAGACCCTAGAAGACTGAGTTCAGGGATGGAGTTAATTAAGAATACACTTGAAGCAATTAAGGGTATTAGAATTGAAATAGAGCAAAAAGAAACATTAACATTACCAGCATATACTAGATCAATTTCATAAAATGAAAGGAGCTTATATTGAGTAAGTTGATTAATGATATAGACAAGGAGCTATTTGAAAAAGCCAAGTTAGCTTTAGATAGAGCATATAGCCCTTATTCAAAATATAGTGTAGGAGCTGCTGTAAGAACAAGCACTGGAGATGTTTTTACCGGATGCAATATAGAAAATGCGGCATACGGCTTAACAATATGTGCAGAAAGAGTGGCTCTATTTAAAGCTGTTAGTGAAGGAAAAAGAGATATTGTGGAACTATATGTTATTATCAATGATGATATTTTGCCATCCCCATGTGGTTCTTGTAGACAAGTAATTTCAGAACTTGCACCAGATGCTAGAATTACACTAGTTACCGTAGATGGAAAACATAAAGAATATAGTGTCAAAGAGCTTTTACCTAATGCTTTTACACTAGATAAGGATGAATAAAATGGGATATAAATCAGGATTTGTAACTGTTATCGGACGACCAAATGTAGGCAAATCAACTTTGCTTAATAAAATAGTAGGGTACAAGATTTTAATTGAATCAAATAAACCCCAAGCTACAAGGAACAGCATACAGTGTGTTTATTCTGAGGAGCGTGGCCAAATAGTTTTTCTAGATACTCCTGGGATTCATAAGCCACATCATCTCTTAGGAGAGTCTATAGTAGCTAGTGCA
>PWPR01000062.1 GCA_003557085.1 Clostridia bacterium
TTCAAGCGCTGAGTTTGTTAAGAATATAGCTTCTCTTACTAAAAGGTCTCTATCAATTAGCAAGGATATGAAATAGCCAACTAGCTGATTATCTTCTTTAATAACATATATATTTCCACCTTCAGCTAATACTTCATGATGTAGCTTCTTAATGTGATTTGAATCTCTTATTAATGACAAATGATATTTTTCTTGATCCTTCATGTAAATTGCAGCTAAGTCACTATAATCACTTGCTTTTGCAGTCTCTATGGTTAATTTCGACTTATACCTGAATATATTTTCTATTGGGATAATGTATTTCTTCAAACTGCTAATATGTCTAAAGCCTAGGCCTTGATAAAGAATGGGTTGCTCAGCTGTTAAAATAGCTATTGGGATCTTTTTATCGTATAAATACTCAAAGGCATAGTCAAACATTTTACTCATAATGCCTTGTCCCCTAAACTGGGGAAGAGTAGAGACACCAACAAAGTACACTGTATCATAAATTTCTCCATAATGTGAAAGTTTATATGGATTCAGTTGCATACTTGCAACAATTTGGTTATTTATCTTAGCTATTATAGTATTTTTAGGTGAGAACACATACTCAAAGTAAAAATCTACATAATAATCTGGATCTTCAAAACAGTACTTCCAAATATTTTTGATCTGAGACTTATCTTCACTTGATGCTATTGAAATATTCACTCTTATCAGTCCTTAAATGGATATCATATTTTTTAATCATAGAAATAGGGTTATAAGAACTCTTAGCTCTTCTTAATCCCTTAACGCCAGCATCATCTTCACGATTAACATATTTAACTTTAGGAAATTCTTCCTTTAGGAACTCTTGATTTAAAACTTGATATATTCCTCTAATATTAAAGTTAGCTTTTTCTACGTGAATTTGGGCTATATTTTTTTGTAACAAGCTTCCAATTGTAAAGCCTTCTAACTCTCCATCGACAAAAATACCACTTATTTTATAATCAAGATAATCATAATTATTTAGTAAGTTATTAAGACCAGTAGCAAGAAAATGCTTACGTAAGTATTTATGATCGATATCACTTTGCTCAATCTTCTCACTTTTCCAATCCTTAAGCATTTCTCTGCATTTTTTAAAATCAGCCTTGTTAAGTGGTCTAAACTCATAACGGTCAGCATACTCACTCATGAAACCATTAATATGATTTCTTTTGCTTGAATAGCTTCGGCCTCTAAGTTTTCTTAGATCATTTGCAGAATATAGATAATCATAAAAATCTCTATTTGTCATGCAATTATATCTTTCTGGAAATGTTTCCTCTACAAAATTCTTAAACTCTTCTGATGCATATGCAATTTTGCATTTATCTTTATCCTCACAATAGAGATCTTCTAAAAATGCAACTCCTTGTGCCCAGTTTTCCTTTTCTGTTAAAGGCATTAAAGCATGGGGATTATCACCTTTGCTGATAATATAAGCATTAGAGTCGTCAATAATATAATGATATTTCTCAAAAGGACTCCAAAGCATAAGTGTATTGAAATTGTACTCACAAATATTATAATCAGATCTTGTTAAAAAAGGCTCAAGATCACTTTTTGCGTGGATATCTAATTTTTTAAAAATAGTAAACCCTCCCTAAATTATATGTCTATCTGTGAATATTATATAATAAAAAATGCTACGGTAAAACCGTAGCACGAAATTTAATTTAGAGTAACTAAAGATTTCTTTTGCCCGCCTCTTTCAGATTTAACATGAATTGAGAAATCATTTACTTCTTTATCTACCAACTGCAAAGTCCATGAAGCTCGATATGCACATTCTGCAGGATCTCCAAATCTATACCAACGAGAATTTTGACCAGCACTATAACCAGCTAAGTGTCCAATTTCATATTGAGTTTTCCCATTTATCAGTTTTATAGAATCAGGGAGCTCAATGCCAACTCTGTCTTCTCTAACAGCTTTTTGTTTTAGTGCTTGCTCGCTAATATTAGTAGGTAAGAAGCCATGATTAGATACCAAAACCTCAACTTTATAAATATTATCGTTAATGTGCTCAACTAACACCTCATCAATATTAACATTAGGTAAACTTAAAGCATAGTTTAGTGAGTACTGTGTCATATTGTAACATTCTTGCTTTAAAAATTTCGGAGGAGGGTTTTGCCTACAGACTTTAGAATCCCAACCACCAATCTCAACTTTACCTAGTTGAGGATGATTAAACTCTTGCCAGCTTATAAAGCCTGAACCAGATAACTCTCTGTCATTCCATTGTAGTAGTTTTAGTTCAACTTCTTGCTTTTCTTCTAAAGTTATATCACCATAGACTTTCTCTTTCAACTTAGGTGCAGCTCTGCCGATAGCATCCCATAATTCTGGGGTATAAGCGAACAGACCTTTCTTTTCAAAACACCAGTCATCCAGTACACCAGACCAAATGTCGCCATAACAACATATTACAGGATATCCAGTAACATCTGTGCCTAGCTTACCAATTTTCTCATACATCTCAATATCTTTCTTATCAAACTCCTTATCTGCCTTTGTTGAGTGTGGTCTAAATAAAACTCCACCAGTTGTATGATAAAGTAAGACTCCTCCTATATTAGGTTTACTATTAATAAACTCAACTTGATTTCTAGTCTCAGGTTCTGATAGTGGGAAAGGTCCAGATCCTGGGGTATGAAGGTCATGTCCAGCTGGGAAATTACGGTTTAAATCAAGTCCATATTTAGTATCAACTGGATTATATGGATACTTTATTGACTTTTTTACATTGCCAAACTCATCTTTGATTAACCCTTCAGTGTAGACATGATAAAAAGGACCTTCTAAATCAATAGGTTCTCTTTCAATCATTAATCTTTGGTCTTTGGGGCTAATCTTCCAAGCTCCATGGTCATCATCTCTTACTCTCATCAAAAGAATTTTTCCATCACCATTTATGTCTTCTGCATGAAGACCAGCAGGATCTTCATCTTTTCTAAAATCAGGAAATGGTCTAACACTGCTTCTTAGAGTATAAGGAGTGGTTAGATAAAGTTCAGCTCCATCTGGATTTATTCTTGGTAAAATATAAAAAGTTTTAGTATCAAGTAATTTAATGACCTTCTTATCACTTGAGGTCAATAATGTTTCGATTAAATGTAAAGCGGCCATAGAGCCAGTAACTTCACCTGCATGAATATTGCCATCTACATACATACCAGCTTTATCTTCAGCTTTACCTGTATTAAAGTTAGTAATAGTCATTGCAAAAACATCTCTTCCTTCATAGCTTTTACCAATGACTTCAAGCTTTGCTTTATCTGGAAACTCCTTAGCCCAAGTTTCCAGTGTTTGTTTCAGTTCATCATATAATAGATATTTATTGTAATTTAGTTTATGCATATAAATATCCCTCCTTGCATATATATTCGCTCTTTTTAATCTAATTCCTGCTAGTAATTAAAATTGTACATCTTTATCTACAAGGTTATCAAGAGGTTCATTGTTGATGAACTTTTTTAGATTCCTTATGAAAATTTTAGTAGCATTATTGAGATAATTAGGCATAGAACCAGCTATGTGTGGTGTAATTATAACATTATTCATATCCCAGAGTGGGCTACTTTCTTCTAAAGGTTCATTTTCAAAAACATCTAATGCTGCAAAACCAATCATATTAGCTTCTAAAGCTTTAATCAAGGATGCTTGATTGACAACTTTTCCTCTAGAAATATTAATAAAGACAACATTTTCTTTCATGCAACTAAACTCATCGTCAGAAATCATATGATAAGTTTCATCAGTTAAAGGAGGTGCTAGTACAATAAAATCAGCTTGTGGCAGAGCCTCTTTTAGGTCTTTTGGGGTATAAACTTTTTTTACATAATCAGCTTGATTAGTATTGATATCAACACCATAAACATTCATTCCTAGTGCATTTGTTAACTCAGCTACTCGTTTACCAATGCCACCTAACCCAATAATTAAGATGTTCTTATCATAAAGAAGATCTACTTCATAGCGATTCCAGACTTTTTGCTCTTGTTGTTTTAGAGCAAGTGGAAGTTTTCTGGAGATAGTTAACATTTTCATGAGTACATGTTCAGAAATAGTTTGTCCATGCATACCTCTAACATTAGTCAGTAAAATATTACTTTCAATAAACTCTTTGAACATATATCGATCTACACCAGCACTTGTTGCTTGAAACCATTTAAGATTCTTTGCTTTAGTGAGAATCTCAGGAGTAATTCTACCACTGAACATAATATCAATATTTGGCCATAGTATTTCTAACTCCTCTTCATCTTTTGTTACATAGAGGTTTATGTCTTTTGAAACACTTTGAATTTCATCTTGTATTTCTTGAGATAGCTCTGCAGGTGATAAAATATTTAGCATTATCATCTTCCTTTACTTGATATTTAAAAAGCGAATAAGAGTTAACTTATTCGCTTTATTTTATTAGCTTAGCTTAGTTTGTAAATCCATCCTTCTGGTGCTTTAACATCACCAGTTTGAATGCCATAAAGAGTATCATACAGTTTCTTTGTGACAGGTCCTACCTCATTTTCACTGTAGAAAATATGCATTTTTCCTTTATGCTCAATACCTCCAATTGGAGTTATAACAGCAGCTGTACCACAGGCTCCTGCTTCTGCATACTCATCTAGTTTATCTATATAAACATCTCCTTCAATAACTTCTAGCCCAAGATATTCTTTTGCAACATGCATTAATGAATATTTTGTAATACTAGGTAAAATAGAAGGGGAGTATGGTGTAACAAATTTATTGTCCTTAGTTATTGCAAAGAAATTGGCAGCTCCTGCTTCCTCAATTTTTGTGTGGGTTTGCGGATCTAAATATATGCAGTCAGCAAATACTTTATCTTTGGCCATTTTATTTGGCATTAAGCTTCCAGAATAATTTCCTCCAACTTTCTCAGCTCCTGTACCCTGGGGCGCTGCTCTATCATAATCAGTTGTAATAAAGTTTACTGGAGATAAGCCGCCTTTGAAGTATGGACCAACTGGAGAAACAAATATTGCAAAAATGAATTCTGGAGCTGTTCTAACACCTAAATTGTCTCCAACACCAATGACAAAAGGACGCAAATAAAGTGTTGCACCTGTACCATATGGAGGTACATACTTTTCATTAGCTAAAACTACTTTCTTGCAAGCTTCAATAAACTTTTCCTCAGAAATCTCTGGCATTAAAAGTCTCTTACAGCTTCTTTGCATTCTTTTTGCATTTTCATCAGGTCTAAATAACTGAATGGAACCATCTTTTGTTCTATAGGCTTTCATACCCTCAAAACATTGCTGACCATAATGTAGAGCAGTAGAGGCTTCACTTATACAAAGCCTATTATCACTTACTAACTCTCCATCATCCCATTGACCATCTTTCCAGTGCGATACATATCGATAATCGGTTTTGATGTAAGAAAAGCCAAGTTTTTCCCATTCAATTTTCTTAATGTCACTCATAATAGTGCACATCCTTTCTTAACAAATATTGTCTTTCTGAACTCAATCACATTATAACATATGACTTCTTATTTAAGAAATGCAATTCTTTAGCTTATCTAAATTAAATGAGATAATCTATCTAAATCATCCTGTGTAGGCTTGTTTGCAAACATCATTGCAATTGCTGATACAATAGGAATAAATAACGTAATAATGAGAATTTCCGTATAGCCACCAAAAATATCATAAGCAAAGCCAAAAGGAAGAGGACCAAAAGCTGATCCTATAACCATGCCAGTCATAGCAACTCCTCTAACTGAGCCTAAATATTTTCTTCCAAAATAATCAGGCCAAACGACACCACCTGTTACCGCCTGAATGCCCATAGAGGTACCTCTTATTACACCATAAGTCATAGCTAAGAAAACCCCATCTACTCTTAGCAAGATAAACATAGCCAAACCTAAGAGTACATATGAAAAAGACATTAGATATTTAACGGGTAATCTATCAGCTGCCTGTCCACTTACAAGTATTACAGGGAGTCTAATTAAGGCCATAAGGCTTAGAACAGATGCAGCTACTGCAGGTGAAAGTCCATTTTCACCCATAATAGATATCATGTGAAAGGTCATGCCTGTTCCAAGTGCTGACGGAACCATTGAACATAAAAGAACTATCCAAAAAGATTTAAGCTTTAGTGCTTGTTTAGCATTAAAGTTAACTTCACTAATTTTTTTTACAAAAGTGGAACTAGGTTTAATATTTTCTAAATCTTCCTTAGAGTCTTCGTTATCAGGTAATAGCCCTATATCTTCAGGCTTATTTCTTATAAAGAACAGAGCTGATGGTACCATAACAGAAATCAATACAAGTCCCCAAAATCTCCAGCCATTTTGCCAGCCAAAATTATATATTATAAAGGTATTAATAAGTGGGACTGTAGCAGCGCTTAAAGCGCCTCCCATGGAGACAATGCTTAGAGCTGTTCCCCTTTTTTTTAGAAACCATTGAGGCACAAGAGTAGAAGATGCTAGTGATAAAGAACCTTGCCCTAAAAGCCTAATAAAGAAGAAACCAATAAATAATAAAGCTAAATGATTAACAAAACTCATGCTGATTAAGACAATGCCAAAAAAGAAAGCTATAATAGCTGTCATTTTTCTATGACCATGCTTATCAAAAAAACTTCCGATAGCTGTCATAATTAGTCCAGCAGTCAAAGTACCTGCTGAGTACATTGAAGATACTAAAGATCTACTCCAGCCAAACTCTTTAATGAAAGAATCTATAAAAGTAGATACAGAATATGTTTGTCCAGGACCAGATAAAAACAAAGTCAAGGCTGATAATCCTACAATGACCCAGCCATAAAAAAACTTAGTTTTTATAGGTGCTGTTTCTTGCTTATTCATAATAAAACCCCTCTCACACATTTATTTAGTCTATAGAAGTTATTTAGTTTAGTCAATATATATTTTTTAAATTATTAAGGAAAGGTACTATTCGTTAAGTAAAGGTGGTATAGCATGATTTAAA